>JBIKHX010000087.1:0-7407 GCA_044361945.1 Polaromonas sp.
AAAAGTCCATCAACAAGCCCGCCATCAAGTCAGCCAGCAAGCCCGCTATCAAAGACCTGCGCGGCCTCAAAGCGCTCAAGCAAGACATTCAGGCGCAAGCCCAGCTGGCGGCGAAGCAAGAAGCCGAGCGCCTGGCCGCAGCACGCCAACGCCAGGCCGAAAAAGAGCTTTTTAAACGTGCCATCGGCCCGGTCAAGGCTCTGCCGGCACGCCATGCGCCAGGCCAAAGGGCCGGCCTGCGCGCCGAGCCCCCCGCACCTGTGCCGGTACAACACCAGCTCGATGAAATGGCCGTCATGCGCGAGGCCATTTCGGACGAGTTTGATGTGACCACTCTGCTGGATACCGATGACGCGCTGAGCTTTCGCCGCCCCGGCATGGGGCCCGACGTGCTGCGCAAGCTGCGGCGCGGCGGCTGGAGCGTGCAGGGCCAGGTGGACCTGCACGGCCTGCGCCGCGAGGACGCCCGCGACACCTTGTCACAATTCATCCGCGACGCCCACAAAACCGGCTGGCGCTGCGTGCGCGTGGTGCACGGTAAAGGCTTGGGCTCACCGGGTAAAGCGCCGGTGCTCAAAGGCCGGGTACACAGCTGGTTGATTCAGAAAAAAGAAGTGCTGGCCTTCGCCCAGGCCCGCCCGGCAGACGGCGGCGCCGGCGCGCTGATGGTGCTGCTGGCGCAAAGTTAAGGCCGCTGAGTATCATGGCCCTTATGAACTGTTGTTTTTTCAGGAACCGATACGCCCAGAACCGCCCGCCGGCCGGACCCAGCGCCTATGACTGACCCGACGACTTACCCCGGCGACTTGGTGCTGCGCGCCGGCAAGGCCTGCGCGGTGCTGCGCCCGGACGCCGGTGGGCGGGTGTGCAGCCTGACACTGGCGCGTGATGACGGGCGAACTGTCGATGTGCTGTTTCCCTACACCGCGCAAGGCGTGGACCCGCTGCGCTGGGGCAAGGGCGGCATTTACCCGCTGGTGCCCTATTCCAACCGCATCGCCAACGCACAAATTGACACGCCCGGCGGCCTGGTCCAACTCAGCCCGCACCCGGACTCCGCACCCCACACCCTGCACGGGCCTGCGCATGGTTTGCCATGGCGCGTGCTGGCTCACGATGCGCAGTCCGCCACACTGGCGCTGGACCACCCCGCGAGCGCAGCCTGGCCCTGGCACTTTCAAACTGAGATGCAGATTGCCCTGCGCAGTGATGCGCTGCAAATGAATTTAAGCCTGACCAACCTGGACGCGCGCAGCATGCCCGCCGGGCTGGGCTGGCACCCCTACTTCCAGCATGTAACGCAAGCACAACTGCGCTACCAGGCCAGTCAGCTGTGGGACAGCGATGCAGACTTGTTGGCGCTCTCAGCGCACCCTTTGCCGGCTGGCGAATCTTTTGCCACGGCGCGCGCATTGCGTGATGGCACGTTGACCGACTACCTCTCTGGCTGGGACGGCCGGCTCACGCTGGAATTGCCCGGCGGTGACCAACTTGACATGCAAACCAGCCCGCTGCTGTCGCACCTGGTGGTGCACAGACCGCCGCAAGGTGCTTACCTTTGCATTGAACCGGTCAGCCATGTGACCAACGCCTTTAACATGGCAGCGCAGGGCATGGCCGGCACTGGCAGCATGCAGCTAGGCTGCGGCGAAACCATCAACGGCCCCATGACGCTGAGCTTGGCCCCCCGGCCTTCCTAAAACCCCTCAAGCTGCCCCAGGGTGCCCTCCAGGGGCCTGCCTGAGGTTTGCAGGTCAAACTCCGCGGTTGCGCATCCAGTCGGCCGTCTGCATGAAAGATTCTTTGAGGCGTGTGCGCAGGGCGTCATCTATCGCGGTCTCTTGCATCGCCTGGTCCATGCAGGCCACCCACTGGTCACGCTCTGCAATACCGATCGAAAACGGCATGTGGCGCATGCGCAGACGGGGATGGCCGAATTGTTCGGTGTAGCGCTGCGGCCCACCCATCCAGCCGGTTAAAAACATTTTGAGTTTTTCACGCGCATTGGCCAGCTCCGTGCCATGCGCAGCGCGCAAGGCGGCATAGCCGGGCTCCAGGTCCATCAGGTCATAAAAGCGGTCTACCAGCGCATGGACCTGGCTTTCGCCGCCTATCCAGGCAAACGGAGTTTCAAAGGGTGGGTTACCGGGCGGCTTGTCTTCAATGTTCATGGCAGACATTGTCTCTTGCACCCGCCAAGGGCATCACTGCGACTGCCTGAGGGTTTGCACCACCGGCGTGTTGAGCACAGAACGCAAGCCCCACCAGCCGGCCGCCAGCGCGAGCACGGCGCCTGCCAAACTACCGAGCACCAGCACCAGCCAGGAGGCCGTCCAGGCAAAGTTAAACACATAGCGTGCCAGGGCCCAGCCCACGGCGACGGCCACCGCCGAGGCCAAAAATCCGGCTAACAGGCCGACACCGGCGAGTTCGGCGCGTTGCACCTGCCGCAGCAGCGAAGCGCGTGCACCCACCGCGCGCATGATGGCAAACTCACGCGCCCGCTCTTCACGTGTGGCCGTCACAGCGGCAAACAGCACCACCAGCCCGGCGGCCAAGGTGAAGCCGAACAAAAACTCAATGGCGCGAATCACTTGGTCGAGCACGCGCTGAACTTGGATCAAGGTGCTGCTCGTGTCGATGTTGGTGATGTTGGGGAACGCACGCACTAAATTGTTGTCAAAGCTGAGAGTGCGTTGCCCGGCAGCAGCCGGTACCGGCACGGGTGCACGGAAAGCACTGATGTAGCTCAGCGGCACGTCAGCGAGTTCGCTGACCGGGTAAATCACAAAAAAGTTCACGCGCATGGAAGTCCAGTCCACTTTGCGCATGCTGGTGATGCTTGCTTCGCTGATTTGTCCGCCGATGTCAAAGCGCAGGGAGTCACCCAACTTCAAGCCCAGGGTGTCGGCCAGACCTTGCTCGATGCTGAGCGCATTTTTTTCTTCAGGCGTCCAACGCCCGGCCAGCACCTTGTTGTGAGCCGGCAGCTCAGCAGCATTGGAGAGATTGAACTCACGGTCCACCAGCCGCTGCGCACGCGCGTCGGTATAGTTTTCGGGTTTAACCGGCTGGCCGTTGACTGCGACCAAGCGGCCGCGAATCATGGGGTACCAGTCAAAGCGGCTCACGCCGGCTTGCCGCAGTGCTTGTTGAAAGGCTTCGCTTTGCTCGGGTTGCACGTTGATGATGAAACGGTTCGGTGCATCCGGCGGTGTGGCCTGGCGCCAGCTGCTGATGAGGTCAGTGCGCAGCAAGACCAGCAGCACCAAGGCCAGCAGGCCCACCGCCAGCGCACTGACTTGCACCACCGCAAAAGCCGGCCGCGCTGCCAACTGCCGCGTGGCCAGCACCAGCCAGCGCGGCGCCGTGGCCTCGTTGACGCTGGCGCGCAGCAAACGCAGCGCCCCATAACTGGCCAGCGCAAACAGCAGTACCGCACCGGCAAATCCGCCCACGGCGATCAACCCGAGTTTGATATCGCTGCTGGCGGCCAGCAGCAAGATGGCAAAGCCGAGCACACCCACCAAAAGCACCGCCATAGAGGCCGGCTTGAGTTTGCCGACATCGCGGCGTATGACGCGCAGCGGCGGCACCTGCGCCAGTTGAAGCACAGGTGGCAGACCAAAGGCCAGCAGCAAGGTCAAGCCCATGCCCATGCCAAAAGCCACCGGCCACAGCGTCGCGGCCGGCAGCGCCGCCTCGACCAGACCGGCCAATAACAAGACAAAGACGTTATGCACCGCAAACCCCAGGGCCACGCCCAGGGCGCTGGCAAACAGGCCCACGAGTACAAACTCAAAGCTGTAGGCCAGCGCAATGGTGCGCTGCGGCTGGCCCAGCACGCGCAGCATGGCGCAGTCGTCTAAGTGTTTAGCGGCAAAGCCTCGCGACACAATGGCCACGGCCACCGCACTGAGCAAGGCAGCCAACAGGCTGACCAGGTTGAGGAATTTCTCGGCACGGTCCAGCGTCTGGCGCATCTCGGGCCTGCCGCTGTCCAATGACTCTATGCGCAAGCCGCGCACATCGTTTTTATCAAGTACTTGCGAGGTCCAGGCCATGTAAGCCTTGACAGCCCGGTCCTCTCCGGCCACGGCCAGGCGGTAAGTGCTGCGGCTGGTCGGCTGGACCAAGCCAGTCGCCGCAACGTCGGCTTGATTGAGCATCACACGCGGCGAAAAACTGATGAAACCACCGCCACGGTCGGGCTCACTGACGATGATCTTGCTGACCCGCAAGCTCGCATCACCCAGCAGCATGGGCTGGCCCATCTCCAGGCCCAGGGCGTCCAGCAGCGCGGCCTCCACCCACACCGTGCCGGCAGCGGGAATCTCACGCGTGAGCTCAGCGTTCAGGCCGGGGCCCTCGGCCACGCGTAAATTTCCACGCAGGGGATAGCCGGCAGCGACCGCTTTGAAAGCGACCAATTTGCTGGCGCCGCCGTCTTCATCACGCGCCCTCGCCATAGTGGGAAAACTCAGCTGCTGGCTGGTACGCAAACCCAAGGCAACGGCCTTTTCCAGAAATTCTGCAGGTGCCGGCTGGTCACTGTTGATGATGACATCGCCCCCCAGTAATTGGCGTGCATCACGCTCGAGCCCGCCCTTGAGCCGGTCGGCAAAAAAACCAACCGCTGTGAGCGAAGCCACGGCCAAGGTGACCGCCACGATGAGCAGCCGCAGTTCGCCGGCACGCAAGTCGCGCCAAGTCGATTGCCAGCCGAGTTTGAGGAAAAGCATTTTCATGATGACAGTCCAAGCACGGCACCTGCCTGCGCTAATCCGGGCTCCAGCAACAAACGTTCGGCACTGGCATAGCAGACAAAGCGTTTGTTCGTGGCACGCCCGATGGCGCAGACGCCCACAGACTGCGCAATCTGGTGGCCCATTTGAGTGATGCCGCTGCGAGACACCACCACAGGCACGCCCATCTGCGCCGACTTGATGACCATCTCACTGGTCAGGCGCCCTGTCGTATAAAACGCCAGTCCCGGCGCAGGTGCGCCGGATGTCGTTTGCGAAGCCGCAAAGCTCATCCACAACCAACCGGCAATGGTGTCGATGGCGTTGTGACGTCCCACATCTTCGACAAACAGCAGCATCTCCGGCTCGTCACCTACCAAACTGAACATGGCACAAGCATGTACAGAGCCCGCCGACTTGTAGGTGCTTTCTTGCAGCCGGATGGTGTTGATGAGGCTGTAGAGCTGGCGCTGGGTGATGCAAGCGTCAGCCGGCAGCTCCAGCTGATCGACCTCGTCCATCAGGCCGCCGAAAACGCTGCCCTGACCGCAGCCGGTGGTGACCACCCGGCGTGCCGTTTTTTCGTCCAAGTCATTGATACCGTCGCGCGTTTTAACGGCTGCCGCACCCACATCCCAGTCGACTGTGATCGACTCGACTTGGCTGGCGTGGCTGATCAAACGCTGATTGCGCAGGTAACCGAGCACCAGCAACTCAGGGTGTGCACCCAAGGTCATCAACGTGACAAGCTCACGCTTGTCAACATACACCGTCAGCGGGCGCTCGGCCGGAATCGACATACTCAAGCGCTCACCATGCTCGTTAAGCACCTCGACTTCACAGATCAGCGGGGCCGTGGCACGGGTCAGGGTCGGCAATTGGTGTGCGTTGTGCACAGTCGTGGCAGGCGTGGTCATAGCGCAAGGCTACATCAAAAAAGCCGACCCCTTGCGGGGCCGGCTTTTAAAGAACGCGGTGCGGCTGTCAGGACTTCTTGGCAGGCGCAGGTGCAGCAGGCGCAGCAGCTGGTGCCGCAGCAGGTGCCTTGGCAGCCGGTGCACCGGCAACAGCAGGTGCTGCTGCAGGCGCTGCAGCAGGAGCAGCCGCCACGGCCGGTGTGTAGACAAAGGGACCGGGGTCAGTGCACGGTGGCGTTGCGGTGGCCTTGCCAGCTTTACCGGACTTAGCCGTTTTAGCGGCCGCCTTGTCTTGTGCCTTGCACAGCGCATAGCCGTCCACCTTGCCGGCCCAGGCCGTTTTGGCGGCAGCTTCAGCCGCTTTGGCCTTGGCCTCGTCGCTCAAGGGTGGCAATTTAGCCAGGGACACAGCGCTAGCGCTGAGCATGAGAGCCGCAATTAGGATTTTTTTCATATGCTTTCTCGCTTAAATCTGAACGGTCTGAGTGGGCGGCGCGGCTTGGGTGCGTTGGGCTGGAATTTTGCCGGCCTTGATGTCGTCGTACCAGATCTCATGGTGTTCACGCGCCCAGGTCTCGTCCACATAGCCGGTTCTCATGCCCTGGTAAGCGCCTTGCATGCCAATGGTGCCGATGTAAATATGGCCGATGAACATGGCCAACATCAAGACAGAGGCCGCCGCATGGATCATGTGGGCAATCTGCATGGTGTCGCGCAAATAGAGCAGGCCGGGCAACAGCTTGTCGAGCACCAGGCCGGAGCCCACCACCACAATACCCAGAAAGAACACCCCACCCCAGAACACCAGCTTTTCTCCGGCGTTGAAACGGTGCGAAGGCACTTCCTTGCCTGACAGCAAGCCGCCGCCCTTGAGCAGCCAGACGAGGTCACCACGGCTTGGCAAGTTGTCGCGCAGGAAGGTAACAAAAATAATGACCAGAGACACCGCAAACACAGGGCCGGCGAAGTTGTGCAGGTTTTTCAGTGCGTAAGTCAGCCAGCCGAACAGCGTCAGCCCCATCACCGGCAGCAAGAAGAACTTACCGAAAGCCATGACCATGCCGGAGATGCCCAGAATACAAAAGGCAATGGCGTTGGACCAGTGCGCTGAGCGCTCAAACGGTGTGAAGCGCTCGATCTTGCGGCCGGTGTCAGTGCCGTGCTGCTTGATGGTTCCTTTGCTGACGTAGAACAAGGCGATGGCGCCCATGACGATCAAAAGCAAGGCGCCGCCGTAAGGGATCAACCAGTTGTTACGCACCTGGCGCCAGGCTTCACCGGCATTGGTCAGGCTAGAGCCGGGGTACTGCACAAAAGGCTGGATCAGGTTACCGGCTTCGGGGGCCTCCCGGCTGGGCAAGCTGGTGAAACCCGACACACCTTCGCCCACCTGCCGCCACACAGGCGCATTGTTGCCGGGCTGGACTTTGGTGCGCTCAGCATTGCTTTGCGCGGCATATCCGGGCTCTGTACTGGCGTCAGGCTTGACTTCAAAGATATTGGCGCTTTGAACGCCAGTTTTGGCTGCGGCCGGCGCAGCACTTTGAGCATGCGCACCCACACTGCCAAGTGCGGCACAAGCTGCAAAAAGCAGCGCTGCCAGAGAACGTGATGGGTGTTGCATCAGAACTCCCCGGTTAGTTGACACGGGTGTATTCGTTTTGACCATACTGGGTGCGCGACTTGAGTTGCTGCTCCCAAGAGGTCTTGTCTCCAGCCTTCCAGCCCGTAGCGTTGTAGGGGTT
>JBIKHX010000088.1:0-7405 GCA_044361945.1 Polaromonas sp.
GGTGGTGGTGGTGAAGTCGCCTTCACGCACGTTCAAAATGAGCTGCTCGGCGGTGGCAAAAGGGTTTTCAACAATGCGCTCAACCGTGGCGCCGGAAGGCACGCGGGCCGAGGTGGGCACGCCGATATTGACTTTGGAGCCGGCAGCACTGGCGTCAATGCCGGTGGCGGTCAGCGCGCCTTGGGCCAGCGCATAGACCTCGCCGTCCGCACCGCGCAGGCTGGTCAGCAGCAAATTGCCGCCGCGCAGATTGGTGGCCTTGCCGATGGCAGAGACATTGACGTCAATTTTTTGGCCGGGCTTGGCAAAGCCGGGCAGCTCGGCCGTGATCATGACGGCTGCAACGTTTTTGATGTCCATGGAAGTGGACGTTTTGGTCTGCGAGGCGGCTTCAAAGTCAGCCAAGGGACCTTCCATGCTCACACCCATGCGGCTGAGCATGGTTTTCAAGCTTTGGGCGGTGAATGACACATCAGAGCCGTCACCGGTTCCCTGCAAACCGACCACCAGACCGTAACCGATCAGTTGGTTGCTGCGCATAGAGGCGACGCTGGTCAAGTCCTTGACACGGTCAGCATGCGCCAGCGTTGGGGCCAGAACAGTCACCAGGGTCAGGCTGGCCAATAAGCCACGCAGCAAGTAAGAAATGGTTGGGTTCATCATGAGTTTTTTCAGATTGAAGTTGGGTCAGGCCAGCTCTTGCTTAAAAAGGCCAGAGCTTGACCAAAGCGCTGGTGCCCCACCCTGCTCTGGAGGCTGCAGCCAGGTCGCCGGTGCCCCGGTAGGTAATTTGGGCGTTGGCCAGTCGACGTGACTGGACGGTGTTGTTGGGGGCCACGTCTTCAGGGCGGATGGTGCCGGCCACCTGAATCACTTCAGAGCCTTCGCTCAGTGCCAATTGTTTTTCGCCACGCAGCACTAAATTGCCGTTGGTCAGCACTTCAACAACGGTGACGGCCACTGAGCCCTCGAGTGTGGCCAACTGGTTGGCGGTACCGGTGCCGGTATTGCTGATTTTGCCGCCGTCGAGTTTCAGGCCGGACAATAAACCCGGAACCAAACCAGCGGTTTTCGCGGTCACGCCCTTGGGAATCACGTCATTGCTCGAATCACGGCTGACCTTGCTGTCCTGGCTGCGTTTGGCCTGGGTGGACTCGCTCAGCAGCACGGTGATGACATCGCCCACCTGGTAATTGCGGCCGCGGCCAAACCAGCTTTCGCTGACGCGGCTGTTGTAAATACCGCCCGTAGCCAAGCGGGTGCGGTCTGACGCCACCGGTTGAACGGGGGCGAAGTCCGGCGAGTGCGTCAGCGGCGTAGGTGGCAGCACTGTGCAACCACCGGCCAGCAGCATGGGCAGGGCCAGAACAAGCAGCGTACGTGATGAGGTCAACATAGTTTGGAAAGCTTTCATCACATGTTGTTGTTGAGGAAGCGCAACATACCGTCGACCGCAGAGATGGCCTTGGAGTTGATCTCGTAGGCGCGCTGGGTCTCGATCATGTTGACCATTTCCTCGACCACATTGACGTTGGAGGCTTCGAGCGAGCCCTGCATCAGGGAACCTGCGCCGCCTACGCCAGGGGCCAACACCTGGGGTGCGCCGCTGGCAGGGGTGTCTTTCATCAAGTTCTGCCCCAGCGACTGCAAGCCACTCGGGTTCACAAACCGGGCAATCTGTATCTGGCCGAGCACCTGCGAGCCGCCGGCAGCCAATTCAATCGACACAGTACCGTCGCGGCCAACAGTCACGCTAGAGGCGGTGTTTGGAATGGTGATGGCCGGTTGCAGCAATGCGCCGCTGGAAGTGACCAGCTGACCGGTGGCCGAGATTTTGAAGCCGCCGTCACGCGTGTAGGCCAGGGAGCCGTCACCTTTGGCAATTTGAAAGTAACCGTCGCCGGCAATTGCCAGGTCGAGCGGATTTTGCGTGGTGACCATATTGCCTTGGGTGTGCAATTTTTCAGTGGCCACAATGCGCACGCCGGTACCCAGCATCATGCCGGTAGGCGCTTGCGAGTTGGCGTCGGTTTGACCGCCAGCTTGTTTGACGTTTTGGTAAAGCATGTCTTCGAACACAGCGCGGTCGCGCTTGAAGCCCGTGGTGTTCACGTTGGCTAAGTTGTTCGAGATCACATTCATTCGGGTTTGTTGCGCGTCAAGGCCCGTTTTCGCAACCCACATTGATGCATCCATATCAGCTCCTTATTCCGTTAATTCGTTCGTGCTTGTGCTGGGTTTAGTTCAGCTTGAGCATGGTGGCGCCGGACTCGTCGGCAGTCTTACTCTCTTTGATGTTGCGCACCTGGTGCTCAAATGAGCGGCTCTGGTCCATCAACTTGACCATGGCCAGCATGGCACTGACGTTGCTGCCCTCCAGGGCGCCTGAAGTCAGCGAAGGTAAATTAGGACCATTCGGGAAGTCGGCTCCGAGTTTGCCGACCGGGCCGAACAAGCCGTCTTCGCGGCGCTCAAGTTGGGTGGTGCTGGCGTCGCGCAGCAGCAGCCGGCCTATCAAAGTTTGTTGGACAGCGCCGGTTTGTCCGGGGTCAGCGGCGTAAACAGTGCCGTCAGGGTTGATGGTGATCGTCAAGCCGGGTGGAACGGTGATGGGACCACCCCCTTCTCCCCGAACCACATGTTTAAGAGCGTCTTGTAAAACACCGGCTGAGTTGACCTGCAGGTCACCGCGGCGGGTGAATGCCAGCTGCCCGTTGGACGAAGTCACACCCAACACGGATTCTTCGTTCATGGAAACGTCCAGGTTTCGGCCGGTGGTCATGACTGCGCCAGGGCGCAGCTGGATGATGTCCTTGCTGACCGACTGTGGCTGCATGCGGGTAGCCAGACCTGAGCCATCAGCCTGGATGGCCGTCATGGCAACTTCAAAGCTACGCTTAAAACCAACCGTGCTGACGTTAGCCAGCTCGTGCGTGATCATCTGGCGCGCAAGGCGCTGCTCGTTGATGGCGGCAGCGGCATTAAAGGCTAGGCGGTCCATGGCATGTGTCCGTTTTTAATTAAGGCGTCAGGTAGCTATCAACCACGAATGTTGATGATGGCCTGCGTCATGGTGGTGCTGGTCTCAATGGCCTTGGCATTGGCCTGGAAGTTACGCTGAGCGGTGATCAAATCCACCAGCTCGGCGGTCAAGTCAACGTTCGAGCGCTCCGTGGCACCCGCGCGGATAGTGCCGAAACCGGCGCCGCCGGCAGTACCCAGAATCGGATTACCGGAAGCAGCGGAGGCAAGGAAACTGGAGTCACCCTTTTGTTGCAAGCCGCTCTGATTAGAGAAGTTGACCAACAAGATTTTGGCCAGTGATTTTTGTGTTCCGTTCGAGTAACTTGCGCTGACCAGGCCGTCATTGGCAATCGTCACGCCGACCAAGTCACCCTCTGGCGCACCATTTTGTGATTGCGCCAACACAGCAAAGGGCGAAGTGAACTGGGTTGACTTCGAGTAATTGATATTGATGGTCAAAGCACCTTTACCACCTGCCAAGAAGACTGTTTCGAGCTGCAAGGCAGACGATGGAGAAACAATATTGCCGCCGGTATCGAAAGTCAGCTCGCCCTTGTCCAGGTAAATGGGTGTCCAGGCAGGGGATGTCGTAAAACCGTCTCCATTGGTGGTTTCCTTGCCCGTCTCGTCGATGTAAACAAGTTTGCTGGTGCCACCGGCCGTTTCAAGAGCTTGCGTGGGTTTAATCCACGAGGAAGTCGTACCTAAGCCCGACTGGGGATCTTCAAGGCCCCAAGGACCTTTGCCCGACACTTTGATAAACGAAGAAGAGGTCGCCGTGGCGGTCGTGAAGTTAAATCTTTGATTGACCGTGTCAAAATTAACCTTCACACCGCTGACCGTTTTACCAGTGCTATCAGCCAACAAATTGATCTGTGTTTCAAGTTCTTTTTTGAACTTGGCCAAAGAATAATCGCTACCAACCGGAATGGTCACGGTGCCGCGTACGTCGTCCACCGCCACAATGAAACTGTTGTTCTCGGCCGTGACCGAGAAGTTGTTGTTCATGTTGATGGACGGTGACGTGCCATAAGCCACTGCTGGCGTGGATGCAATACCCCGTAGCGCCAAACTAGATTTGGCAACAGCCGCTGTTTTCAAGCCAAAAATACTGAGGGCCAGTGGGTTGATGCCGGCATCAAGTGCGTCTGCACCCGAGGTGGAGTCGATAGGCGTGATAGAAATGGTAGAGTTATCACCCGTGGTGCCAGAGGCAAAGCTGAAAGTTTTGTCACCGGTGTTGTAAGTGACCTTAATGCCAAAGCGCTGGTCGGCCACAGGGCGAATAAAAGATTCGCTGTTAGGGGCCACCTGATTGGGCAACAAACCGGTACTGGCAAGGGTAACGGCAGTGGTCGTCAAGCCAAAGACGGTGTTGGCTGCTGGCGCGTTGACTGCGAGGGTGCGGGGAATCGTTGTGGTGTCAACAAACTTAAACGTTCTGGCGGCTGCGTCGTAAGACACGGTGATCTTATTGTCGGCAGTAGTCACTTTTGCTTGCAGGTCGGTCAGAACTTCAGCTGTTGTTTTTTTAGCACCAGCCGTATAGCCCAAATCCAGTGCCTTCAATGTTCCATCGATAGTCAGGCCTATTTTGCTGCTGGCGGCATCAGGGAATTCGAAATAGCGCTCGTCTCCAAAACTGGCATTGAGGTAGTTGGTCATTTCCGCAGCAATGTCGGTACCCGTCAGGAGGTTGGTACTTTTGGCCAGATGACTCAGATCAACTTTGTGCGTGCTGCCATCTATTTCAATTTTGAAAAGGTTGGTCAGTTTTGACGTCGCCCTTCCGGCGGCAGCTTCCGCAGCAATCAAGGTGTTGAAATTTATGCCTGCTGCAAGGTCTTTGGCTGCGGCAATCCCGGTAATGGTGGCAGCCGATGACACCTGCTTATTGGTCAATTCATCCAGCGAAAACTTTTGCGTCTTAGCGTTGTTGGTCAAAAAGTCTTTGACCACGCTAAATGGCTGGATCTGACCGTATTTGTTGACGAAGAGTTTTTCATTGGTCGAACTTGTCGCCTGCATCAGGGACGCCTTCACCTCGTCATTGCCGATGTATACATAGGTTTGCCACTTGTTGAACGGACTGGCTTGGGTGGCGTTTTGCGTTTTAACGTAGTAAATGGTGGCCAAGTAACCGTTGCCACCGGCGTCATAAACAGTCAAAGCCGTGCTCTTGTTGTAGCTGGCGGCATTGGTCCGACTGAAAGCTGTAGTGATGACCGAGGCATCAGCCGGGAAGTTCACACCCAGCACCACACTCTTAGTTTCACGAGCCTCACCGACGGTGGTCTGAGGAATGGTCAGTACCACGCGCTCATTCACATTAGCGCTACCGGTCGAGTCAACTGTCGCCGCCATGAGTCGCTGCCCGGCTGAGTTCACCACGTTGAACTGTTGGTTCAACATGAAAGCTCCGTTTCGGGTGTAAATATCTTGCAGGCCGTCGGCCGACTTGAGTGGGAAAAAACCGTCGCCAGAGACGGCTAAGTCAAGCGCGTTCGATGAAAAAGAAATATTACCCTGGCTGAATTCCTGGGTTACCTGCTTGAGCGACACACCCTGACCCACCGCGCTGGAAGATTTTTGCAGCGGCGAGGTGGCAAAAATATCACCGAAGTCAGCGCGTGAGCGCTTGAAGCCGGTGGTGCCCACGTTGGCAATGTTGTTGCTGGTAACGCCCAATTGGGCGGAGGCGGAGTTCAATCCGGTTAGCGATGTGTAAAAAGACATTCAGGGCTCCTGGAAATCGGGTGATCTTGAAAAATTAAGGGCTGTGCGTTAGTTGCCAACACGCTTGACGTCCGACATTGCAACGCTCAGGCCGCCATCGACCTGCAACATCAAAGGGCTTTTCGCGTCTACCTGACTGATACTGCGCACGGTAGCCAGTGTTTTGACCGTTGGATTCGTGGTTTGTCCAGCAGATGTGATGGTCGCCTTGAAGGCGTAATTGCCATCGGCTACTGGCTGTCCAGCAGAATCCATTCCATCCCATGTGAGGGTGACTTCGCCGGGGGTTTGTGCCCCTGCGATTTGTTCCCGCACCAGGTTGCCTTGGCTGTCAAAAATTTCAAAACGCATGCCTTCAGCGCCTGCTGGCAGGTCAAGAATTCCCTGCACCGGCTGACCGCCATACATCACAACGGGCGCGCCATCGACGGCTACTTTTTTGCCGATCATCGTGGCACCGCTCAACATACGGTCACCCGCCATGCTGGTGACAAAAGTCGTTAGTTGCGTGGCCATGTTGGTCGTGGCTTCAAGCTGAGAGAACTGCGCCAACTGAGCCACAAAGGCTTCGTTCTTGGTCGGGTCCAGCGGGTTCTGGTTTTGCAGCTGAGTGGTAAAGAGCTTCAAAAAGTCTTGCTGTGACGCGCCTGTGCTGGTGGCCTTGGGCTTGGCAATTTCATCTTCGTATTTAAGAATGCCGGGCGGCAAGCTGGGGCTGGCTGCGGAGGTGGCTGAGGTGGTGGCCATGATGTTGTCCTGTAATGTGTTTTGCGAGGGCGATTAAGTCAAAGATGGTTCGTCAGGCCTTGCTGATCTCAAGGGTGCGCATCATCAGCTGGCGCGCGGTGTTGATCACTTCAACGTTGTTCTGGTAGGCGCGCGAGGCGGCCATCATGTCCACCATCTCGCCCATTTCATTGACGTTGGAGGTGTAGACATAGCCTTCTTTGTCAGCCACCGGGTTGCCCGGGTCCATGACGCGGCGTACGGGCGTCGGGTCGTCTTTGATCTGGGCAACCGACACGCCGCCCTGGTAGTCCACGACCTGGCCGGAAGTCTGTTCCTCCAGGATGGCTTTGAAAATCGGGCGCTTGCCGCGAAAAGCGTCTTGCTCGGTGCCGCTGACGGTGCCGGCATTGGCCAGGTTGGAGGCGGTCAAGTTCATGCGCACGGACTGCGCATTGAGCGCCGAGCCAGCAATACCAAAGATTTTGTCGAATGCCATGTTGATTACTCCCCGCGCAGGGCTTTGCGGATGCCACTGACGCGTTGCTCAAGAAAATTAAGGGTTGCCTGGTAGTCACCGGCGGATTGACCGTATTTCGCTTGCTCAACAGTCAACTCGACCGTGTTGCCGTCAAATGAGGTGTTGAACGGGGTGCGGTATTTCAGCCCTAAAGGACCGCTCTCGCCTTGCGACAGGTGGCCGGCCTGGGTGGTGGTCATGGCATCGTCCTGAACTTCACGCATCACTTGCTTGAAGTCAAAGTCGCGGGCTTTGAAATGAGGTGTGTCGGCATTGGCGATGTTGCGCGCAAGCACTTCCATGCGTTCGCTGCGAGCGCTCAGCGCTTTAGCGTGTACGCCCAATGCGTTGTCCAAAATTTTCATGGCCTGACCTTTCCACCTTGGCAACCCGACAAGG
>JBIKHX010000223.1:0-4310 GCA_044361945.1 Polaromonas sp.
CTCCGCGGCGCTTTTCGCGCTCGGCGGCGGGGGCGCTGGCAACGTCATCGGCTACCCGAACTGAGTTGCACTTGAATGTGTCGGACGTCAGGTCTTCGATCGCCATCTCGAAATTCATCCGGTCGCCGCCGTAGTTGCCGTACAGCGCCAGTACGCCAGCGCCGCCATCGGCGGCCTGGAAAGCAGAGACACAGTCGGCTACGCGGGGGCCGGCAAAGACGTTGCCCACCGCACAGGCGTCAAGCAGGCCATCGCCCACATAGCCCAAGAACACGGGCAAGTGCCCTGAGCCGCCGCCAGTCACGATGCCGACTTTGCCCGGCACCGGCCCGCTGGCACGCCCTAGCACGCGGGCACCCGACAACTTGTATATGGACGGATAGGCGGCGCACAGGCCGGCGAGCGTCTCGTCGACGTAGGCGGACGGCGCGTTGAGGATCTTCTTCATGGGATAGACCCGGGTCTGTTACGCGCCGGTCAGGCCATCAGCGGCTTCATTGCCGCCTTGATGTCCACCTTCTGCTGATCGGTGACGCGCATCATGGGTGCGCGCGGCTCGAACATTCGTGTGCCCTGCAGGTGTTGGATGTACTTGATGCAGGCCGGCAGGTTGTCATGACTCATCGTGTTCCAAAGCGCATTGAGCTTGAAATGCAGGTCGCGCGCCGTCTTGTGGTCGTTAGCTTCCACAGCCTTCTGGATGCGCACGACGATGTGCGGTACCGCGCTGGTCAACGCCGAAATGGCGCCGTGCATGCCCATGCAAAAGCCCGGGTACAGCAGCGCGTCGACGCCGGACAGCACCACGTTCTCGGGCTTACAGCGCAGCAGCAAGTCGGAGAGGGACTTCAGGTCGCCGCCGCTTTGCTTCATGCCAACCACGCCAGGCACTTCGTCCATGATTCGCAGCATCAGGTCCACGCTCAGGTAATTCCAGGGGATCACGTTGTAGATCAGGATCGGTAGGCCGGTAGCGTCGGAAATCGTGCGAAAGTGCTCGATAGTCGCGTCAGCATCGGGCTTGAACAAGTAGTGCACTGGCGTGACTTGCAAGGCGGCGACCTTCATGCCCTTGAGCATGTTCGCGCGCTCAATGGCGGCGCGCGTGCTCTGCACGATCAGACCGGCTAGGAAAGGGACGCGCCCCGCCGTAGCCTCATAGGCCTCCTGCATGACGGAGGAGAACTCGGCGTCTGTCAGTGTGTGGCCCTCTCCTGTGCTGCCGCCAGCCACCACCCCGTTGGCGCCGTTTTTGATGATGAAGTCGATTTGCTCGCGCAGGCCGCCCTTCACCAGCTCGCCTTTCATGTCAAAGGGCATGGTGATGGGGGGGAGCACTCCGGTCAACTGCTGACGAAGTGTGGAATTTGTCATAAGGGTCTCCAGTCGATGAAATGTGGTTAAAGCAGTTAGTTTGTCCGGATTACGAAATGATAGTCCGGAATATGGTCGAATTTTGGAGGCGTGCCGGACCCTGGACAATCAGTGTTTTCCCTGCGTGAATCCCGGCTCAGGCAATTTGAAAGCTAAGGGGGCCTTACCCAGCACTCACACCACTGACATGGCACAGGATCATCAAGGGGTAGCGGGGGTGTTACATGTAAGGGTGCAAGGCCGCTACCACTACTAAGACCGGTCTTAATGCTGAACTTATGCGTAAAGCAGAATGGCCACGTTTTGCTTAAGCAGGCTCGACCACTTCGCTGAGGGGAAGTAGCATTTTGCCCGGGTTCATGATGAAATGAGGATCGAGTGCTTCCTTGATGCTGCGCATCAAATCCACCCCCTCACCGTGCTCAACCAACAATTGCCGACGCCGATGCAGACCAATACCGTGCTCGCCGGTGCAGGTTCCTCCATATCGTATGGCTCGCAGCGAGACGCGATCAGCCAATTCATCAGCTCGCTTTCGCTCATCTGTGTCGTTGGGGTCGAAAACAATGCCCAGGTGGAAATTGCCATCCCCTGCGTGGCCGACAATAGGTGCCAAAAGACCGCTTGCGCGTATGTCTGCCTGAGTTTCAAGCAGGCACTCTGCAAATGCAGAAATTGGAACACACGCATCAGTTCCGATCAACCGACTTCCAGGCCGAAGAGCAATATTCGCGTGATAGCACGAGTGCCGTGCTTTCCATAGGCGCGAACGATCCTCCGGCTTCTCGGCCCAAGCAAATCCGCTGCCCCCAACTTCCTCGGCAAGCATCTGCAGCATCTCGATCTGCTCGGTTACTGCTGCAGGGGAACCATGGAATTCGATGAACAGGGTGGGCAGAGCTTGGAACTCGGCCAGATGGGAATAACGGATGCATGCGTCCATTTGCACGTCGTCCAGAACTTCGATACGTGCGACCGGGATGCCCAACTGGAGCGCTGAAATCACGACGCTAATTGCGGCGCCCAGATCTGGGAACTGGCATACGGCCGCCTTGACCACCTCGGGTAAGCCGAACAGGCGCAGTTGTACCTCTGTGATCACGCCCAATGTGCCTTCGCTACCCACAAAGAGCCGAGTTAAGTCCAGCCCTGCGGCGGTCTTACGAGCACGCGTACCTGTTCGTACGATGCGGCCGTCCGAAGTCACCACCGTCAGGCCCATCACTACTTCGCGCATGGTGCCGTATCGAACCGCAGTCGTGCCAGACGCACGCGTGGAAGCCATACCACCCAGCGATGCATTGGCTCCGGGATCTATCGGAAAAAAGAGCCCCTCTTCGCGCAGTTGGGCGTTAAGTTGTTCACGCGTGACGCCAGCCTCCACACGGCAATCCAAAGCTTCTGGGGAAACTTCGAGCACACGGTTCATGCGCGAGAGATCAAGGCAGATTCCGCCGTGGACGGCTGCGACGTGTCCTTCCAGAGATGTTCCCGTACCGAACGGCACGACGGGTATCACTGCCTCGAAGCACTGTTGAAGCACGAACGCAACTTCGGCGTTGTCGAGTGCATACACCACGGCATCCGGCAAGCCAGCGTCGGGCACGCCTTCTCCACGACTGTGTTGGTCGCGCACTGCGAGCACAGTACTAATTCGTTCTTGAAAGCGTTCTCGCAATCGTGGCATTAGTTTTTGGACTCGATCAGCAACGATGTCCCTTGAAAATTCAATGGTTTTCATGGCTTTACAGAGCTTTATGCCCCCGAGAATGATTTCCGGGGGCGATATGCAAATGGTTGCGACCCAAGGTCAAATGCCGCAAGTGTCTATACGATCAGGGCATCCTAGCCCCATCCGAGCCTTGGTGAAGGGAAGCGGCGAACTGTTGCCCATAGTCAAAAAATAATGGCCCCTCCACCACTAGGCAGAGGGGCCCGGGCAAACTTGAGTCAAGGTAGCTCCACTTCTCCCAAAAGGTTCACCTCGGGGGCAAAGTTTTGCCAAACCCCATCATTAGAACCTGCCCAGCGCAGGGCTTACTGGCTGCGAATACGTTTAAGTTCGTCTAAGACTAGGCTCATAGCTTCGGCTCCGATGGTTCTTGCTGCGCCATCGTAGATCGGCTTAGTCTTTTCGCGAATGCGGCTCATCTCGGCGCCAGTGATTTCATTGACCTGCATGCCTTTAGCCTTCAAAAAAGCCAGACTAGCGTCTTCCTTATCGCGATTAGCCTTGCGGACAGCATCCCGGCTTTGAACAGCACACTCCTTAAGAACAACTTGCTCCTGAGGCGACAAGGTATCCCAAACCTTTTTAGATGCGAGGAGCATATTGGTGCTGTAGCTATGTTTGGTCAGCGTGAGGAACTTCTGGACTTCATAGAACTTCATGTTCTGGATATTCAAGTAGGGATTCTCCTGTCCGTCAACTGCTTTAGTCTCTAGCGCTGAATACACTTCCGTGAATGCCAACGGAACTGCATTGGCCCCAAGCGCATTGAATGAATCAATGTAGATTTTGTTCTGCATCACGCGCATTTTGATTCCATTGAAGTCTTCGAGCTTGGTGATGGGACGTTTTGAATTCGTAGAGTGGCGGAAGCCGTTCTCCCACCACGTGAGGTTCACCAGTCCAATAGGCGGCATTTTTGCATTGAACCATTCTCCAACCTTACCGTCAAACAGCATGTCGGCTTCTTTGGTATTACTCAAGAGGAATGGCAAATCGAAAACGCCAAGTTCTGGAGCAATACTTGCCATCGGCGATGAAGAGGAATTAACCAACTCCAGTGTTCCAGTCCGCGCAGCTGAAACCATTTGCGCGTCATGACCTAACACTCCGTCAGAAAATCCCTGCACTTTCATTTTCCCCCCCGTTTTGGCGGCTGTGCATTGGGTCATCGTTGCGACGCCCTGCATCATGGGGTGGTCCTTTG
>JBIKHX010000089.1:0-7372 GCA_044361945.1 Polaromonas sp.
TTGTTGGTTTTGCGGGAGGCTGGGTCAAACAGGTGGCCGGGCCGGATGCGCTTTTTCTGGGTGCTGCACTGGCCGCCTGTGTGGCAACATGGTTCACGTTTTTGCCGTCCTTCATCTTTATTCTGGCGGGCGGGCCCTGGGTCGAGTCAACGCGTGGCAACTTGCGGCTGACGGCACCGCTGGCGGCGGTCACGGCAGCGGTGGTCGGCGTGATTGCCAACCTGGCGCTGTTTTTCTGGTTGGCAGTGGCGTTTCCTGCCACACCGGCCCACCCGCAAACGCCCTGGTTGCAGCCGCCTGACCTGCTGGCGCTGGGGCTGGCCGTGCTGGCCACGCTGGCCCTGTGGCGGCTGCAGTGGAGTGTGATGCGCGTGATCGGCGTGTGCGCGCTGGCCGGCCTGTTGCTGCGCTGGCCCGGCCTGGGCTGAACGACCAGAAGCAGGAGACAAAAAGGTGATTGCAAACAGTCCGAAACAGACTTCCTGGCCCCTGCGGCTGGCCGAGCGCTTGTTTGGCAGCTGGGTTCGCACGGTGTCAGCCGGCACCCTGCGTGCCGACGCGCTGGCCGGTGTGCTGGGCGCGGTGTTGGTGTTGCCGCAAGGCATTGCCTTTGCCACTATGGCCGGTTTGCCGCCGGAGTACGGGCTCTACACGGCCGTGGTGCCTTGCATCATCGCGGCCTTGTTTGGCTCCAGCTGGCACGTCATGTCGGGCCCGACCAATGCCAATTCGCTGGCTCTTTTTGCCATGCTCTCACCGCTGGCGCTGGCTTTTAGTCCGGCCTATATTCAGATGGCGTTGGTTGTCACTGTGATGGTGGGCGTCATGCAGTGGCTGATCGGAGCGCTGCGCCTGGGCTCGCTAGCCAACTTCATCTCCCCGGCCGCGCTGTTTGGCTTCACCTCTGGCGCGGCCGTGTTGATTGCCGTGCACGCACTGCCGGACCTGCTCGGGCTGAGTGCCGCCGCCCAGCCGGGCTCGGCGGCCTTGCTGCGCCATGTGGCCGGCCAACTGGACGCGGTCCAGCCGGTGGCGCTGGCGGCGGCGGCCGTCACGCTGGTGGTAGCGGTGACGCTCAGGCGCTGGCGCCCGCACTGGCCGTACATGCTGGCGGGGCTGGCCGGGGCCACGCTGGCCAGCTCCTACCTGATGCCGCAGGTCTTACCCGTCGAAACGATGCAGGGCTTGCGCACCGTTGGCAGTATTGCCGTGCCCTGGCCTAAGCTGGTGCTGCCGCAAGTCAGCTGGGCTCAGGTGCCCGAGTTGCTGGGGCTGGCGTTTGCGCTGACCATCGTGGCGCTGGGCCAGGCGATCTCGATCGCCAAGGCGGTAGCGGCCAGGTCGGGGCAGCGCATTGACAGCAACCGAGAGTTCCGCGGCCAGGGCCTGTCCAACATGGTTGGTGGCTTTTTCTCGTCGTATGTATCCTGCGGCTCGATGAACCGCTCCATGCCCAACCTGCAGGCCGGCGCGCGCACGCCGCTGGCGGCGGTGTTCTCGGCGCTGTTGCTGGTGGCACTGGTGGCGCTGAGTGCGCCATTGCTGGCGCAAATTCCGATGGCGGCGCTGGCTGCCCTGCTGTTGCTGGTGGCGGTTTCGCTGCTGGATGCGCCGCGCTGGCGGCAACTGCTGCGGCTGGACCGTACCGAATTCAGTGTGGCCCTGGCGACCACCATCGCTACCGTGACGATCCGCCTGGAGATGGCCATTTTGCTGGGCACCTTGCTGTCGCTGATGTCGTTTTTGTACCGCACCTCGCACCCGGCGATGCGCACCATGGGCTTTGACAGCACACGTGCCGACCGGCAGTTTGTGGTGATCGATGAGGCGGCTACGCCCGAGCCGGCCGCCAGTGCGGCAGGCCAGGCGTTGCCCGAGTGCCCGCAGCTCAAGCTCTTGCGCATGGAGGGCGAGGTCTACTTTGGTGCCACCCAGCACGTGGCCGACAAATTGCACGCCCTGCGCTGCGCGCCCCAGCCGCAAAAGCATTTGCTGGTGATGGGCAAAAGCATGAACTTCATCGACCTGGCCGGCGCAGAACTCTGGGAGGCCGAGCTCAACGCACGCCGCGCCATGGGGGGCGACCTGTACTTTCACCGGCCGCGCCCCGAGGTGATCCGCATGTGGGCCACCACCGGCTTCACGCGCCTGCTTGGGGCCGAGCACCAGTTCCCGGACAAGCGCACAGCCATTGCCACCATCTTCACCAAACTCGACCCCGAGATTTGCCGCAGTTGCAAGGCGCGCGTCTTCTGGGAATGCCAGAGCGCGCCAGGCCCGGCCGATTCCCGTTAGAGTGCACTTACCTTGTTTGTATTTGTCAGGAGCTTTTCATGAGCGCACGTTTGCCATCTTCTGTTCTGAACGCCGGTACCGCGCTGGATCAGGTCAGCGCCCATTGGGACGGCGACATCGTGCGCCAGATCAGCGAGTACATCGCCATTCCGGCCAAGTCACCGGGCTTTGACAGCGATTGGGCGCAGCATGGCTTTATCGACACCGTGGTGCGCAACGCGGCCAGCTGGATCGAAGCGCAAAAAGTCGATGGCCTGACGCTGGAAATTGTGCGTTTACCCGGCCGCACGCCGGTGCTGTTTTTTGAAGTGGCGGCTACGCGCGCCGCCGTGCCCGGGCAGACGCCGCAAACGGTGCTGATGTACGGTCACCTGGACAAGCAACCCGAGTTCAGCGGCTGGCGCGCCGACCTTGGGCCCTGGACGCCCAGTTACCAGGACGGCAAGCTCTATGGCCGCGGCGGCGCTGACGATGGCTACGCAGCCTACGCCAGCATCGCCGCAATCCAGGCGCTCAACAGCCAGCAAGTGGCGCACCCGCGCATCGTCGGTTTGATTGAGTCCTGCGAAGAAAGCGGCTCTTACGATCTGCTGCCCTATGTGGATGCGCTGCGCAGCCGGCTGGGCGATGTGGGTCTGGTGATCTGCCTGGACTCGGGTGCCGGTAACTATGACCAGCTCTGGCTCACCACCAGCCTGCGCGGCATGGTCGCGGGCACGCTCAAGGTCGAAGTGCTGACCGAAGGCATTCATTCGGGCGATGCCAGCGGCCTGGTGCCGTCTAGCTTTCGCATCATGCGACAGGTGCTGGACCGGCTGGAAGACAGTGCCACCGGCCGTTTGCTGCCGGCCAGTTTTCATTGCGAGGTGCCGGCCGACCGGTTGGCGCAGGCGCATGCGACAGCAGCGATTTTGGGTGACGAAATTTACAAGCGCTTTCCCTGGGCGCATCACGACTGCGGCGGCTCGACCAGCTTCACGCTGCCCACCACCACCGACCCGGTGGAGGCCCTGCTGCAGCGCACCTGGCGGCCCACACTCAGCGTGACCGGTGCCGAGGGCTTTCCGGCCTTGAAGGACGCCGGTAATGTGCTGCGGCCCTACACCGCCTTCAAGCTCTCGCTGCGCCTGCCGCCGCTGGTGGACGCGGCCCAGGCCGTACACGAACTCAAAACCCTGCTCGAAGACAACGCGCCCTACCAGGCCAAGGTGACTTTTCAGGGCGGCGGTGCCACCGGTTGGAATGCACCCAGCACCATGCCCTGGTTTGACAAGGCACTCGAGGGTGCCTCGCAGGCTTTCTTTGGCGCGGGCTGCGGCACCATCGGGCAGGGCGGCACCATTCCGCTGATGAACATGCTCAGCCAGGGTTTCCCCAAGGCGCAAATGATGGTGTGCGGTGTGCTCGGCCCCAAAAGCAACGCGCACGGACCCAATGAGTTTTTGCACGTGCCCTACGCCAAAAAACTCACGGCGGCAGTGGCGCACGTGATGGCGCAGATGCCCGGCTGATGAGCTTGGCGCCTGCGACCCTGAGCCCTTTGGCCGCGACTGACGGCCTGGCCTTGATGCTGCATGACTGGCCGGCGCCAGCGGGCGCGCTGCGCGCGCAAGTCCTGCTGGTGCCTGGCTTGGGTGAACACGCCGGGCGCTACGCCCAACTGGCCGCCGAACTGCGCGACTGGGGCTTTGCCGTGCGCGCCTATGACCAGCGCGGCCACGGCCTGTCTGGCGGTCCGCGTGGCGGCCTGCCGCACGATACCGCCTTGCTCGACGATTTAGCCGCCGTGATCGACGCGACCCGAAGCATGCAGCAGCAGCGTGGCCAGCTTGGCTTGCCCTTGATTTTGATCGGCCACAGCCTGGGCGGCCTGGTCGCCAGCCGCTTTGTCAGCTTGCAGTTGCGCCCCGTCGATGCCTTGGTCATGTCATCGCCGGCGCTGGACCCGGGCTTGAGTCCAGTTCAAAAAATTCTGGTTGCCACTTTGCCCGTCATCGCACCGAACTTGCGCGTCAACAACGGGCTGGACCCGCGTTATTTGTCACACGACACAGCGGTCGTTGCCGCGTACAAAGCCGATCCGCTGGTGCATCCGAAAATCTCAGCGCGGCTGGCGCGCTTCATTGCCACGGCCGGCCCGGCGACGGTGGCGGCCGCCGCGCACTGGCACGTGCCGACCTTGCTGCTTTACGCGGGCGACGACCATCTGGTGAATCCCGCCGGCAGCCGCGCTTTTGCCGCTGTGGCCGGCGCGTCGGGGCAGGTCCAGCCGGGCATCTTGAGCGCACAAGTATTCGAGTCGCTGTACCACGAGATTTTCAATGAGGCGCCGACCGCGGCTGCAGCCGTGCGTACGGCCCTCAAGACCTGGTTGGACGCCCGCTTCTGTCCGGTGCTTGACTACTTAGGCCAGCGCCGGCTGGCGTTGCTTCCAGGCCAGCCAGCCCAGGGCCACACCGATCATGCCCAGCGGCAGCAGTGAGCCCAGATTGAGCAGTGTCCAGCCCTGTGTGGTCACCAGCACGCCCGAGGCCAATGAAGACAGCGCCAGCACGGCAAAGACACAAAAGTTCAGCGCGCCTTGGG
Organism: Polaromonas sp.; assembly: GCA_044361945.1. GTDB lineage: Bacteria > Pseudomonadota > Gammaproteobacteria > Burkholderiales > Burkholderiaceae_C > Polaromonas. The sequence goes on from JBIKHX010000089.1 coordinate 4,882, forward strand.
CCTTGTCTTTTTCTTCGGGCCGGTAGGTGCCCAGCGCCAGGGTGGTGCTGGCGGTGAACAGAAAGTTCCAGCCCACACCCAGCAAAAAAAGCGCCGCCAGAAACTGGTGCAGCTGCACGCCTGACAGCGCGATCAGAACGCAGGCGGCATTCAGCGCCAGCCCGACGGCCATGATGGGCAGGGTGCCGAATTTTTTGATCAAGTGGCCGGTGAAAAACCCGGGCGCAAACATGCCGATCACATGCCACTCCAGTACCAGCGCCGTGTCTGAAAAAGGCAGGCCGCAGACCTGCATGGCAATCGGTGTGGCGGCCATCAGGAGGTTCATCACGCCATAACCGAGCGCGCCGGCCGACGCCGCCACGATAAAGACCGGCTGGCGCATGATCACGCTCAAAGGGCGCCCGCCCGCGCTGGCCGGCCCTTTGGGCGGTGCCGGCGGAAAGTCGATGACGGCCAGCAGCAGCATGGCCAGCAGGGCCACGCCGGCCAGCGCCAGGTAAGCGCCGGCAAAAGGCACAGCCGTCAAACTGCGCGTGGCGGCGGCCAGGTTGGGCCCGGCAATCGCACCCAGCAGGCCGCCGGCCATCACCAGCGAGACGGCTTTTTCCTTAAAGGCGGGGGCGGCCAGTTCTGCCGCCGCAAAGCGGTACAGCTGCGCGTTGGCGTTGTAGTAACCGGCCACCAGCGTGGCGGCCACCAGCAGCCAGAACTGGCTGCTGTAGGCGGCCCAGGCGCACAGCAGGGCCGAACCCAAGGCCACCAGCAGCCCGAGCTGGAAAGAGTTTTTGCGACCGTAGCGTTGTTGGGTGCGCGCCACCAGCCCGGTTGAGAGCGCGCCGCCAACCACATAGCCCATCACCGGCAGGGTGGCCATCCAGCCCAGCGGCGCCAGGCTCAAGCCCACCAGGCCGTTGATGGCGATGAAGGTCACGTTGTTGGTGAGGAACAGCCCTTGGCAGAGCGTGAGAAGCCAGAGATTTTTATTCATTTGTTATGTTGATAAGTTGCCACTTGTTGGCAGCCGCTGGGTGTCAAAGCTGTACGGCCAGCAGCAGCGCTGCCAGTGCGGCAGTTTCTGAGCGCAGCACGCGTGTGCCAAGGGTAACAGGCACAAAACCATGGGCTGTGGCCAGCGCTTCTTCGGCCGGACTCAGCCCGCCTTCGGGGCCGCTTAAAAAACACACGGGCGCCGTCGCTGGCAAGTTGCCTAGGGCGTTAGCCAGCGGCATGCTGCCATCGGCCAGCGACAGCAGGCATCGCAGTGCCGGGGTTTGCGGGTCGGCCGGCGGCAAGGCCTTGAGCCAGGCCGCGAGGTCTTGAACAGGCGACACGGGCGGCACGCGGTTGCCGCCGCACTGCTCGCAAGCGGCCACCGCCACCGACTGCCAGTGTTTTTGTTTTTTCTCGGCCCGCTCACCGGCCAGGCGCAACACGCTGCGGCTGGTGTGCAGCGGTTGCAGGCTGGCAGCGCCCAGTTCGGTGGCTTTCTCGACCAGCCAGTCCATGCGTTCGTTGGCTGGCATGCCCAGCGCCAGTTGCACGGCGCGGCCGGCTTCGCGTTCATCGGGGCGGTGCGCGCCCAGGGTCACTTCGACATCGCTGCGGCCCATGCGGGTGATGGTGGCGTCCCACTCGCCACCCTGGCCGTTGAACAGCGTGATCTCGTGGCCCGGTTGCAGGCGCAGCACCTGCACGTGGCGCGCCGTGCCTTCGGGCAGGCTGAGCGCGGCGCCGGCGGCCATGGGCACAGCGGCAAAAAATCGTGCGCTCAAAACGTGTAGCCCACGCGGGTTTCGTTGCCCTCGATCTCGTCAAGCAGCACCATCAGCGGCCCGAGCTGGCGGTAACGCGAGGCGGTGCTGCGCGCGTACTTGATGAAACGCGGCGTGTCGGCCAGGTAATGCGGCTTGCCATCGCGCAGCGTGAGACGCGCGAAGATGCCCAGAATCTTCAGGTGGCGCTGCAAGCCCATCCATTCGACAGCGCGGTAAAACTCACCAAAGTCGTCACCTACCGGCAAGCCGGCTGCGCGGGCTTTTTGCCAGTAGCGGATGGTGATGTCCAGCACAAACTCCTCGTCCCAGCTCAGGAAAGCGTCACGCATCAGGCTAGCGATGTCGTAAGTAATGGGGCCATACACCGCGTCCTGGAAATCCAGCACCCCAAGTTTGTAGGCCCCCACGCTCCCCACTGCGTGTGGTTCGCTGCCCCCCGAGGGGGCTGCCCCGCCTTGGGGCGGCCCGGCGGCGGGGCTGGATATCTCCGCGCGGGCCGGGAAGTTGAGACTTGGTGAAATCATCAAGTTCCTAGGCATGAAGTCGCGGTGCACGAAGACGCGGGCGCCGCCCAGTGAATTGAGGTTGCTGTCCTTGATTTGCTCAAAGAAACCGGCGAGTTTGTCCTGCAGGCCTGCTTCCACCGTGATGCCGCGGTGCTTAGCGATGTACCAATCGGGAAAGAGTTGCAGCTCACGCGACAGCAGGGCGTC
>JBIKHX010000090.1:0-7337 GCA_044361945.1 Polaromonas sp.
CCTTCCCACACTCGGTCGCCCTCATGCAGTTGCGCTTCACTTCGCTCGTCGTGATCAACTTGCGACGGGACTTGCACCCGTAGGAGTGCGCCCATGCTGGGCGCACATGAAAAAAGCCCGCTGAGCTTACGTTCAGCGGGCTTTTTTCATTTGAAAGGGCTGTGCCAGCCCTGTTCAATTTTCGATCAGAACACGTAGATCACACCGATAGCGTAAGCATTAGAACTCACGCCGGCGCCGGTTTTCTTGCGCAAAAAGTCAGCATAAGCCGTGGTGTTTTTCAAGATTTCCTTGTTGACAAAGAACTCGGTGCCTGTCGCGCCAGTCGATGTGTTGTTCGCGAGCTGAACGCCCACGTTCACGCCGCCAACAGGGGCGACAAAACCGACCATGTTGCCTTTAGAGGCTTTGGTGCCGGAGGCGTTCACGGCCATCTTGAAGATACCAAAGTCATAAGATGCGGCCACGGCCGAGACTTCACTGCCACCCTTCATGTTCTTCGTCGTCTTGGTTGCCGCCACGGCAAAGTTACCCATTGTGAATGTCAGACCCAAGCCGCCCGAAGCTTTGCCGCCAGCAACAGTTTCTGCCAGGGATGTGTCAGCCGACTGGTAGCCAGCGTGAACTTTGAAGCCGCCAATCGCTGGCGCGATGTACTGCACTGAACGGGTACCCAGGGCAGAAAATAAAAGGCCGCCATCAATGCCGGCAGCGCCAGAAGCGGAGGCGGTGTTGGACGCTCCGTTCAGGTCAAAACCGATCATGGTCTGGAAACCCACCGAGTCTTGACGACCGGCGCGAATTTCACCAAAAGCGCCTGATGCACCCACCCAAGCTTGGCGGCCGAACAGTACATCGTTACCCGCACCCAGCTTGCCGTCGATGTCAATGCCGCTGGTTTCCAATTGGAAATTGCCTTTGATGCTGGAGCCCAAGTCGGTGCTGCCCTTCATACCAACACGTGTAGTCGAATTACCTCCAAATTTCAGTGAGGGGTCTTTACGATTCGTGTAATCGTCTGTGGTTTGGACCACACCGACGTCCACAAGACCATAAATAGTCACTTGGGCTTGTGCAGTACCGGCCAAAGCCAAGAGCGCCGCGGCGGGGATCAGCTTTTTCAGCATCATGATGTTGTTCTTTCATTTAGAGTTAATGGATTTCCCAGTACTCTCTATTTCAAGAACCATGCCAATTAAAAGCAGCTGCCGCTGACCTTCTTTTCCCCAATTCGGTGCCAAATGCATTCAATTCGTGCGCGATTCGCACGAAAAAAGTATTTGGAACGTAAGCCTCCGGATTCGCCTCTGCCTCAGTTGAGCATCATGCTGAGCTTTCGCCTGTAGCCGGAGACCAGCGCGGCCTGTGGGTCTTCCTGCACGACGGCCTTGCCCAGCAGCTCGATGCCGGCGGCGGTCTTGCCGGTGGCGCCGGGTGCGTTTTTGGGGCGCGGCGGCGTCAACAACTCCAAAATGGCGACGAATGTTTTGCGCGGGGTTTCCTCGCCCCAGAGCTTGTCGCGCATGATGATCTCCAGCAACTCGTCCATGGCCGCCGTCCACTCACCTTCGCTCATGAGCACGCGGGCCTTGGCCAGGCGGGAGTCAAAGTCGCGCTTGTTTTGAGCAATCAAGGCGTCAAACTGCTCATAAGGCCACTGGCCGCGCGGGTCGGTGCTAACGAACTCGAGCGCGGCCAGCCACTGCCGCAGCGCCTCAAAACGCAGTTGCAGCGGAATCTGCACCAGCGCAGGAGCCAAGGCACTTTGGGCGGGCGCCAGCTGGCCGGTGCCGATCAGCAGCTTGACGTAGTCAAAGCGCACATCGTCATTGGCCGGGTCAGCGGCCAATGCCTCGGCCAGCTTGTCCTGGGCGCTTTGCACGTCACCGCTTTCCAGCAGGGCCTGCGCCTCGTTCGCCTCGGACTGGGCCAGCACTTCATTCTCACCGGGCAGGTGTTTATCGAGGAACTCCTTGATCTTGCCCTCGGGCAGGGCACCGGTAAAACCATCCACAGGCCGCCCGCCCATCATCAAGATGCAGGTCGGAATGCTTTTGATGCCAAAAGCCGAGCCGAGCTGCTGCTCCTGGTCAGAGTCGATCTTGGCGAGCTTGAAGCGGCCGGCGTAGGCGACTTCCACTTTTTCGAGCAGGGGGCCGAGCGACTTGCAGGGGCCACACCAGGGTGCCCAGAAATCAATCAGCACCGGGGTGGTCATGGAAGCGGCGATGACTTCCTGTTCAAAATTCGCAATCGTGACATCAATCATGGAAAGGGCAAAAGTAAGGGTTGAACAACGCCGGCTGGCGCCAAAGGCAAAACGATAGCATGCCGGCATAAAATCATGCCTTTCCCCGCTGACCGGCCCCATGGCATTCAAGGCTCACATGACCACTTCCCACACCCCTTCATCCGCACACACCCCCGCCCCCGGCGCCCGCGTTTCAGTGGGCGTGGTGATGGGCTCGAACAGCGACTGGGAAACGATGCAGCACGCGGTGCAGATCCTGCAGCACTTTGGTGTGGCTTATGAAGCGCGCGTGGTGTCAGCGCACCGCATGCCCGACGCCTTGTTTGCCTACGCCGAAGCGGCGGCCGGGCGCGGGTTGCAGGCCATCATTGCCGGCGCCGGTGGTGCGGCGCATCTGCCGGGCATGCTGGCGGCCAAAACCTGCGTGCCGGTGCTGGGCGTGCCGGTGGCAAGCAAGCATCTGCAGGGCGTGGACTCTTTGCACAGCATCGTGCAAATGCCCAAGGGCATTCCTGTGGCCACCTTTGCCATCGGCAACGCCGGCGCGGCCAATGCGGCGCTGTTTGCCGTAGCCCAACTATCGCTGCATGACGCGGCGCTGGCCGGCCAGCTGCAAGCGTTTCGCGCTGAGCAAACCGCCGCTGCCGCTGCCATGACGCTGCCGCCACTATGAGCGGACCGGCTTCACCCATTTTGCCGGGCGCTACGCTGGGCGTGATGGGCGGCGGCCAGCTGGGCCGCATGTTTGTGCATGCCGCGCAGCGCCTGGGCTACTTCACCGCCGTGCTCGATGCCGACCCGCAAAGTCCGGCCGGCTTGGTCAGTCACCACCACATCCAGACCGGCTACAGCGATGCCGCCGGCCTGGCGCAACTGGGCGCGCTGTGCGCCGCCGTCACCACCGAATTTGAAAACGTGCCGGCTGACGCACTGGCGCAGTTGGCCGTCACGCGGCCGGTAGCGCCCGGCGCTGCGGCCGTGGCCATTGCGCAAGACCGGGTGCAGGAAAAAGCCCACTTCAGCGCCTGCGCGGCGACCTCCGGCGTGGCCTGCGCGCCTTATGCAGTGCTGCAAACGCCAGAGCAACTGGCGGCCGTCCCGGCCACGCTGCTGCCCGGCATTTTGAAAACCGCGCGCATGGGCTACGACGGCAAGGGCCAGGTGCGCGTCAAGACCGCCGCCGAACTGGCCGCCGCCTGGAACGACCTGAAACAAGTGCCTTGCGTGCTCGAAAAAATGCTCCCACTGAAGGCCGAGTTGTCGGTGCTGGTGGCGCGCGGGCAGGGCGGCCAGGTGGTGAGTTTTGCGCCGCAGCGCAATGTGCATGTGGACGGCATTCTGGCCGTGACGCACGCCTACGAAGGCTGCCTGCCGCCCGCGCTGGCGGCCCGAGCGCGTGCTGCCACCGAAGCGATTGCCGCGCAAATCGGCTACGTGGGCCTGATGTGTGTGGAGTTTTTTGTGGTGACGGGCGAGGGCGACCAAGACACGCTGGTCGTCAACGAAATGGCACCCCGCCCGCACAACAGCGGCCACTACACCCTGGACGCTTGCGATGTGTCGCAGTTCGATCTGCAGGTGCACGCCATGGCCGGCTTGCCGCTGCCTGCGCCGCGCCAGCATTCACCGGCCATCATGCTCAATCTGCTGGGCGACATCTGGTTTGACGCCAGCGGCCGCGAGCGCACGCCCGACTGGTGCGCCGTGCTGGCGCTGCCCGGCGCGCATCTGCACCTGTACGGCAAGACCGAAGCACGCCGCGGCCGCAAGATGGGCCACCTGACACTCACCGGCGCCGACCTGGCCGGCGTGCAGGCCAGTGCCCGCGCTGCGGCCGGCTTGCTCGGCTTGCCCGACTTACCCGGCCAGGAAGGCCTTTGAATGATTCGCCCCGGCAGCGACCCTGCGGCGATAGCCGAAGCGGCCGAGCGCATTCGTGCCGGTGCCCTGGTCGGCTTTCCAACGGAGACGGTGTACGGCCTGGGCGCCGATGCGTCTAACGACGCCGCAGTGGCATTGATTTTTGCCGCCAAGGGCCGGCCACCTGAGCATCCGCTGATCGTGCATGTGGCCAGCGCCGCGCAAGTGGCCGACTATGCGAGCAACGTGCCAGACTTTGCCGCAAGACTGATTGCGGCCTTCTGGCCCGGACCGCTCACGCTGATATTGCCGCGCCGTGCCGGCGTGGCAGCCGCTGCGGCCGGCGGTCAGAATTCGATAGGCCTGCGCTGCCCCGCGCATCCGGTGGCCCTCGCGCTGCTGCAAGCCTGCGGCACAGGCCTGGCCGGCCCCAGCGCCAACCGCTTTGGCCGCGTCAGCCCGACCACCGCGCTGCATGTTCAGGCAGAACTCGGTGAAGATTTGCTGGTGCTCGACGGCGGGCCGTGCGCCGTCGGCATCGAGTCCACCATCGTCGATTGCACGCGCGGCCAACCCGTTCTGCTGCGTCCCGGCTTGCTGACCCGTGCGCAACTGGAGGTCGCGTGCGGCCAGCCCGTGCTGGACAAAAACGCACCGGTGTCAGTGGCGGCGCCTCGGGCTTCGGGTACGCTCGAATCGCATTACGCTCCCAACGCACGCGTGCGGCTGATGGATGCCAAGGCGCTGCAAACGGCGATGGATGCGATGGACGCCAACAACGCGGCGGCCGCAGCGCAGACCAGCCTGGGCCCGGTCGGTGTTTACGCCCGCAGCCCGCTGCGTTTTAACGCCCCCACCCTGCACCGCCAAATGCCAGACGATGCGGCGGCGGCAGCGCAGCAGCTGTTTGCGGTACTGCGCGAACTTGATGCTTTGGGTGTGTCACAAATTTGGGTTCAAGCCCCGCCAGGAGCGCCCGAATGGGACGGCGTGCGCGACCGATTGAATCGGGCCGCGGCAGATGGATCCCCGCCTTCGCGAGGATGACAATCGGGGAAGGTCAGCCCTGCACCAGGCTCTAGGCTTCAGACGACTTCCAGCGCAGGTGCCTGTGCCACTTCTGCCGTGATCTCGTAAGAGCGCAGCCGCGCCGTGTGATCAAAGATCTGGCCGGCGATCATCAACTCGTCTGCGCCTGTGCGTTCTATGAAGGCGTTCATCTCACGCCGCACGGTGTCGGGCGAGCCAATCGCATAGCTTTGGCGTACGCTGTCCAGCAGCGCATGCTCTTGCGGGCCGATGTGCTGCAAATAATCAGCACGCGGCGGCGGTAATTTGGCCGGACGACCGCTGCGCAGGTTGATGAAGGCCTGCTGCTGCGAGGTCACCAGTACGCGGGCTTCTTCGTCGGTATCGGCGGCAAACACATTGAAGCCGAGCACCACGTAGGGCTTGACCAGCCGCGCTGAAGGCTGAAAACGCGCGCGGTAAATCTCGATGGCCTGCATCATTTGCGCGGGCGCAAAGTGCGATGCAAACGCAAACGGCAGGCCCAGGTGCGCGGCCAGCTGCGCGCCGAACAAGCTGGAGCCGAGTATCCACATCGGCACGTTCAGCCCCGTGCCGGGCACCGCACGCACCGGCTGGCGTGGCTCGTCAGAAAAATAGTCCATCAGCTCCATCACGTCTTGCGGGAAGTCGTCCGAGTCTGACGCCAGGTTGCGGCGCAGGGCGCGGGCGGTGATCTGGTCAGAACCCGGCGCGCGGCCCAGCCCCAGGTCAATGCGGCCCGGAAACAGCGACTCGAGCGTGCCGAACTGCTCGGCAATCACCAGCGGCGAATGGTTGGGCAGCATGATGCCGCCGGCCCCCACGCGAATGCTGCGCGTGCCGCCGGCCACGTGCGCCATCAGCACCGAGGTGGCTGCGCTGGAGATGCCGGGCATGCCGTGGTGCTCGGCCAGCCAGTAACGCTTGAAACCGCAGCGCTCGGCGAGTTGCGCCAGGCTCAGCGTGTTGCGATAGGACTGGGCAGCGTCGCTGCCTTGCGCGATGGGGGCGAGGTCGAGGACGGAAAGTGGAATCATGGTTTAGCGTGGGGGGGTTGCGCCGGCCGGCTGTAGACAAGCTTCATCACCAAAATAGCCAGCGCCAGCACCAGGGTGACCGCATTGGCAAGAATCAGTGGCATGGTACCCAGATTAAAACCGTACACCAGCCAGCAAACAATGCCGGTCGTCAGCACACTGTACATGCCCAGCGAAATACCGCTGACGTCTTTGCTCCGGTAGGTGTGCCAGGCTTGCGGTGCAAAGCTGAAAGTGGTGAGAACAGCGGCGGCATAACCGATCAGCTCGTAGGCGGCGGGTGAGAGGTTCAGCATCAGGGGCGGTCCAGTACGGTCCATTCAATGAGTCGGTCCAGCGCGGGGCGGGCCGCGCTGGCGTTGGGGTGGTTGATCATGCCGATAACCACATAGCGATTGCCGCTTTTGCCATCGGCGTAGCCGGCCACGGCACTGACGTCTCGCAAAGAACCCGTTTTAATTTGCGCACGTCCGGCTGCGCCCGGGGCGCGTTCACGCAAACGGCCGTCAGCGCCCACCACGGGCAGCGACTCGGCCAGCGCCGCCGCCAAAGGGCTTTGCGCCGCGTGCTGCAGCAGCGCTGCCAGGCTGTTGGCGCTGATGCGCTCAAGCCGGCTGAGGCCGGAGCCGTTGTCCATCACAGGGGCCGTTACTGCCGGCAAGGTTTTTCGCCACCAGGCTTGCACGGCTTCACGGCCCGCCTCCAGGGTGCCGGCCGGTGTGGCTGCCAGTTGACCGAACAGGCCCAAACTCAAAAACAGGTGCTGGGCCATCACGTTGTTAGAAAACTGGTTGACATCCCGCACGATGTCCAGCAGCGGCAAAGAGGGCGAGTCCAGGCGCAGCGGTGCCGTCTTGCCCGACAAGCTGCCACGGCTGCGCAGCATGGTCAGCTCAGCGCTGGTGGCTTCGCGCACGCGGCCGGTCAGCGCGCCGCCCAGCTGACGCCAAGAGCCTTCGATGGCGCGCGCCGCGTAGCTGGCCGGCTCAGCGTACGCGCTGGGCCAAACAAGCTCGCCGCAGCCACTGGCGTAAGTGCCGGCAAACTTGACCTGCGTCGGGTTGTCGATGCTCGCGCGCAGATCACCGCGCCAGTCACCGCAACGCGCCCCCCGCAGCATTGGCACGCTGGCATCGACC
>JBIKHX010000091.1:0-7202 GCA_044361945.1 Polaromonas sp.
TTTGCCGACGTCAAGGGCGGCGGCATCATCACGCTGGAAATTGCCCACCAGGCCCTGGCCATGCTCGACGTAGACCCGCGCGGCTTTGACGTGATGGACCGCAAGCTGCTCGAAGCCGTGATCCACCGCTTTGACGGCGGCCCGGTTGGCCTGGACAACATCGCCGCCAGCATAGGCGAAGAGCCCGGCACCATCGAAGACGTGATCGAGCCCTACCTGATTCAGCAGGGCTACCTGCAACGCACCCCGCGCGGCCGCATCGCCACCCTGGCCGCCTTCCGCCACCTCGGCGTCACACCGCCGGCCGGCCGGCCGGACAACGGTTCGGACCTTTTCGCTCAAAACTAAGCCGGGGCAAGAGCCCCCCAGATGGATCCCCGCTTTCGCGAGGATGACGGGAATGCGGGGATGACTAAATTACACCGTGAACCCATCGTCATAGAGGATCGTTCGCACCGCCGTGAGCTTGACAACCCCTTCCCCAAAACTACCACCCACTGGGTTGAATACGTCCAGATAAAAAGTCTCATTCGGTTCCGGAGCGGTGTCACCCATGATCTCTACCGGTATGACGGCCTGATTCTCGCCAGGGTACAGATTGAGCTTGCCGCTGACGGCAATGTAGTCGCTACCCGCCATGGCCGTGCCGTTTCGCGTGCTGTAGTCCACGCTGATGATTTGATTCACGTCACTTCTAACGCCGGTGAATTGCAGTAGAAAATAAGCATAGCTGGTGCCGCTATGGCCCTCGGCGACGTCCTTTCTGACCTCCTCGGGCTTGGTGGGTGTATTCGGATAGTTGGCCCGCAGACTCTGGTCAATCCACTGCTGGTAGGTGCTCACCCGCTGCCAGGCGGCTATCTCACCAAAACTGCTGTTGGGGCTGGCGTCGATATCGGGGTCGATTCTGCCCCGGCTTAGGCTGGCGGTATAACTTGCCACACCGGCCAACAACCCTGAGATAAAAGCTGGACCGCCGCTGTCTCCTTGGGCGATCAAGCCTTCGTCGAGACCACGCCCGGTATCTGTGTTGTAGATCAGCCGTCCTAGGGCATCGCGGGTGGAGGTCCCGTCATCAAAATCGGCGACTAGTTGCGAGCCAGCCTTCGGCGTCCAAGCCATCCCTGATCCGAGATAGCTTTTGAGCGTTGAGGCATCGGCATCGAACTTGTTTTCCGCCTTGAGTCGAATCGGACTGGCGCTGCCGCTGCTGGCCGCTCCGGCACTTCCTGTGCCGGTTTTGCCATATCCGGCCAGAGTAAAGGATTGTCCAATTTCGTCTTTATCGCGATAAATATCGTAGCGATTGGCCGACATTGGCGCCGTACCTGTCAGCCAGACAAGCGCCAGGTCATTATTGTTTTGCGTCTTGTCATAGGCCGGATGGACGAGGGTCTTGCTTGTGTTGAGCGTCTGGGTGCCGCTGCGTGTTTCGAATGTCACCGAAGCGCTGCTGGTGGGGCCCTCAAAGAGGTGTGCAGCAGTCAGTACCGCTCTGCCATCAAACAATAGCGAACCCGTTCCGAAGTAACCACCGATGCTGACGCGCACAACGCCGTCGTAACCATCCCCAGGGTTGGTCCGGTAGCGGGAATCGGTGGTGTTGGTGGTCGTGGTTACCATGCGGGCCAGTTTATCGTCAGAAAAATACGTATTTTTCAGTTGGTGAGTCTGCTGTCAAAGACTGCGCTTGTTAGGCCTCAAAAAGTTCATATATGAGGGTGCTATAATTTTCCTATATGAATTTTTTATTGCGAGTCCCCCTGAACGCAAATGCTGAGCAATTGGTCCGTCTGCAGGCCTTGCAAGCAGCCTTTGCGCGTGTCTGTAACGCGCTGGCTCCCACGGTGCAGCAAACGCGGGTGTGGAACCGGGTGGCACTTCACCATTTGACTTATCACAAGCTGCGCGAGCGTTTCCCCGAGTTGGGATCGCAAATGGTGTGCAACGCCATCTACTCGGTGTCGCGCACTTGCAGGATGGTGTTTCAGCACGCGCAAAGTCCGTTCAATTTGGTCAAGTTGGCTGGCAAGCCGCTACCTCTGTTACGTTTTTCGGACAGCTGCCCTGTCTACTTTGATCGCCATACCCTGAGCGTCAAAAACGGGCAATTGTCCATGTTCACGCTTGACGGGCGCATGCGTTTTGCGCTGGCCTTGAAGCCGGCTGACGAGGCTAATTTCAATGAAAAAAAACTACGCGAAATTGTCTTGTCGTGTCGCGCCGATGGTGTGTATGAGTTGTCTTTTCTGTTCGACGACGAACAGGACAAGAAAGCGCCTGAGCTTTTGGGCCCCGGCAACTCTGAAGTTCCTGAGTATGTCATGGTCGAGGAGGCCTCATGAGTTCGAATAAACCCACTACAGAATTGCGGTCGGCCATCAATGAGTTGATGCCTTACTTCAGGCGGGCCGCCTTGTTCAGTGTGTTTGCCAGCCTGCTGATTTTGGCGCCCTCGGTCTACATGCTTGAAGTTTATGACCGCGTCGTCAACACCCGCAGTCACATGACACTTGCCATGCTGACGGTGGTGGTGCTGTTTGCCTTTGTGGTGATGGAGGTGCTGGAGTGGGTGCGATCTGAAGTCATGCATGAGGCCTCCATGGCCTTTGACCGGCGCATGAGCGGCCGCATTTTCAGCGCCATTTTTGAGGCCAACCTCAAACGCCTGCCCGGTGGTAGCGCCCAGCCCATGAATGATTTGCGCTCTGTGCGTGATTTTTTGTCTACCCCGGTGTTACTCGCTTTGATGGAAGCACCGGTGGCGCTCACGTTTTTAATCCTGATTTTTGCCATCAGCCCCGTACTCGGTTGGTCAGCTGTGGTCGCCGCTATCTTGGTCACCTTCGTTGGCTGGTTGAATGAGCGCAGCACCCAACCGCCTTTGTTGGCCGCCAACCGCAGTGCCATTGCTGCCCAGCAATACGCAGACGGCACCCTGCGCAATGCGCAAGTGATTGAGTCGATGGGAATGTTGGGCAACATCCATAAGCGCTGGATGGGCAAACAACAAGAATTTTTAGGCCTGCAGGCCAAAGCATCCGACCATGCTGGTTTTTACCAAGCGGTTTCCAAGTTTCTCCAAAACACCACCAGTTCTATGCTTCTTGGCCTGGGTGCCTGGTTGTTGCTGCGCAACCAGCTCAATGGAGGTGAGGTGTACATGATCATTGGCTCCATTTTGGGCGGCCGGGTGCTGGCGCCCTTGGTGCAAATTGTCTCGCAGTGGCAAACCGTGGTGAATGTGCGTGATGCCTACAACCGACTCGACGGCATGCTGTCGACGGTCGCTCTGCGGCCTGAAAGCATGGCCCTGCCAGCACCGCTGGGTCATCTGCAAGTGGAGGGATTGGTTGCAGGTGCGCCCGGTATTCCGGTGCCCATACTCAAGGGCATCAGTTTTGGTTTGCAGCCGGGCGACGTGCTAGCCGTGGTCGGTCCTTCGGCCTCCGGCAAGACCACTTTGGCGCGTTTGTTGGTGGGCTTGTGGCCAGCTATCAATGGCAAAGTCCGGCTTGACGGCGTGGACGTCTTCACGTGGGACAAACTGGAGCTGGGCCCCCACATCGGCTATTTGCCGCAGGGGGTCGAACTGTTTGACGGCTCCATGGCAGAGAACATTGCGCGCTTTGGCGAGCTTGACCAGGCCAAGGTTGAGGCAGCAGCGCGCGCCATCGGCCTGCATGAGTTCATCTTGTCGCTGCCGCAAGGCTATGACAGCCCGGTCGGTCGCGAAGGCACCATGTTGTCGGGAGGCCAACGCCAGCGCGTCGGTCTGGCCCGTGCGTTTTACGGCAATCCAGCTTTTATCGTGCTGGACGAACCAAATTCAAGCTTGGACGAACAAGGCGATGCCGACTTGGCCCGTGCCATCACGCAACTCAAAGCCAAAGGCTGCACCTTTATTGTGATGACTCACCGCACCAGCGTGCTCAGTGTGGCCGACAAGATGCTGGTGCTGCGCGAAGGTCAGCTACAGATGTTCGGCCCCCGCGACGAGGTGTTGAAAGCCCTGGCCGAGGCCGTTGCCAAGGCTCGTCAAGGTGCCGTGGTGGTTCCAGCAAACGCTTGATGCTTACTTTTAGACCCTTATGAAAACCCCTGAATTTTTCAAGCGCAGCGAACTCACCGCCACCCTGTGGATGTTTCGGCGTGAGTTTCTGATCGTCGGTATTTTTAGCATGGTGGCTAACGTGCTGATGCTCTCCCCCACGCTGTACATGTTGCAGGTCTACGACCGGGTGCTGACCAGTCAGAGCGAGCTGACTTTGGTGGCCATGTCCCTGTTAACACTGTTTTTGTTTGCCGTGATGGGCTTTGCCGAGTGGATGCGTTCTCGCGTCTTGGTCAGCGCGGGCGTACGGCTGGACAAACAGCTCAGCACCCAGGTGTTCAACGCCAGTTTTGAGGCCCGCCTGAGCCAATCCGGCAGCGCCCCGGTGCGTTCATTCGGTGACCTGATTCAGATCCGCCAGTTCCTCACGGGCAACGGCATTTTTGCCTTCTTTGACGCCCCCTGGACGCCCATTTACATGGCCGTGCTGTTCTTACTGCACCCTTGGTTGGGTATTGCGGGTGTGGTGTTTGCGTTGGTCCAGGCCGCTCTGGCTTGGTTTGGCCATCGCCACACCTTGGCGCCGTCTGAGGCCGCCAACGCAGCCAATGCAGAAGCCGGTAGTTTTTTACAGGGCAAGTTGCGCAATGCCGAAGTGCTGGAATCCATGGGTATGATCCGCAACCTGCAGGCTCGCTGGGCCGACCGTCACCGGACCTACCTGGAGCGGGCCGGAGTATCGCAGCATTTGACGCACCGCATCACAGCCATCAGTAAGTTTCTTCGCTACAGCCAGCAATCCTTGGCTTTGGGCGGCGGTGCGCTGCTGGTGATTGACGGGCAACTCTCCCCCGGCGGCATGATTGCAGCCAATGTCTTGATGGGCCGTGCGCTGGCCCCCATAGACATGATTGTGGGTAGCTGGCGCCAGTTCATAGGCATGCGCGCAGCTTTTGACCGACTGGAGACCTTGCTGCTCGAGTTCCCCCCGCGCGACTCGGCATTCAAGCGCGTGCCGCCAAAGGGCGACATCGTTCTGAAGAGCGTCTTTGCCGATGCGCCTGGCCGTAAAACGCCCATTCTGCAGAACATCAACCTCAATGTACCGGCTGGCACCGTCACTGCTGTCCTCGGTCCTTCGGGCTCGGGCAAATCCACTTTGGCGCGCGTGCTGGTGGGCATCTGGCCCAATGTCAGGGGTCAAGTGGTATTGAATGGTTTGCCGATTGCCGGCTGGAACCGCATTGAGTTAGGCCCCTACTTGGGCTACCTGCCGCAAGACGTCGAGTTACTGGAAGGCACGATTGCAGAAAACATTGCTCGCTTTGGTGACGTCGACTCTGAATTGGTGATTGAGGCCGCCCAAAACGCCGGCTTGCACGAGATGATTTTGCGCTTCCCCAAAGGCTACGACACCTCGATTGGCGAGGCCGGCAACATGCTCTCCGGCGGTCAGCGCCAGCGCATTGGTTTGGCGCGTGCGATCTACGGCAGCCCCGTATTCATCGTGCTTGACGAGCCCAATGCCAACCTCGACGACGCCGGTGAAGCGGCGCTGCTCAAAACCGTTCAATTACTCAAAGCCAAAGGCACGACAGTGTTTTTGATCACCCATCGACCAGGTGCTGTGGCGGTTGCAGACCGCATCTTGGTGCTGCGCGATGGTCAAGTGCAGGCCGATGGGCCGCGTGATGCCGTTCTCGCGGCATTGCAAGCGGCGCGTCAGCCCCCGGCCAGTCCAGCCCCCGGCCAGTCGGCCCTGCCAGCTTAATTTTCATCCCTATTTTTTACCGAGTCTGTCATGACCAAACTAGATATCAAACGTCTCTCCAAAAAGTCGCCCGATGCGAACGCCATTTCCGATGCGACCTATGCTTCTGGCGCCGGCCAGGACATCGCGGCACTCACTGGCAGTGCAGCACGCATTGGTCTGTGGGCTTTGGCCCTGGGTTTCGGCGGATTTTTACTGTGGGCTGGTCTGGCCCCGCTGGATGAAGGCGTGCCCGGCCAAGGCATGATCGCCATCGACACCAAGCGCAAAAGTGTTCAACACCTGTCCGGTGGCTTGGTCAAGGAAGTGCTGGTGGGGGAGGGTTCGATCGTCACGGAAGGTCAGGTGCTGCTTCGTTTGGATGAAGCCGTTACCCGCGCTAACTTTGAAAGCATTCGCCAACGCTATCTGGGTCTGCGGGCCATGGAAGGGCGTTTGCTGACCGAGCAGCGAGGCGGCGCCAGTATTATTTTTCACCCCGATGTACAGGCATCCATCAAGGACCCGCAGATCCGCCAAGTGGTCATGACGCAAGAGCAACTCATGGCCTCACGCCGGGCGTCCCTGCGGGCCGACTTGCAGTCCAATGAAGAGTCTATCCAAGGTCAGCTGGGTCTGATTCAAGCCTACGAATCCATGCTGCTGAATCGTAAAAACCAGCAAGCTCTGCTCGGTGAAGAGCTGACCAACACGCGCAGCTTGGTCAAAGAAGGCTATGCCCCGCGTAACCGTCAACTCGAACTCGAACGCATGGCGTCAGACATCAGTTCAAGCATTGCCGAGTTGCAGGGCAACACCATTCGCGCCACCCGTGCTGTGGCCGAGCTGCGCCAACGCGCCATCGTGCGCCAGCAGGAATACCGCAAAGAAGTCGATTCTCAACTCGCCGATGTCGCGCGTGAAGTGCATGGTGACGCTGAACGCTTCACCGCTGTTAAAGAAGACTTGGCCCGCACCGAGATCAAGTCGCCGGCCGCCGGTCAGGTTGTGGGTCTGGCCATTCAGACTGTCGGCAGTGTCATCAGTCCCGGGCAAAAATTAATGGACATCGTGCCCGAAGATCAAACCTTGCTGGTTGAAGTCCGCGTAGCCCCGCACCTGATTGACCGCGTCAAAGCCGACCTGCCGGTTGACGTGCGTTTCTCATCGTTTGCCCAGACACCTCAATTGGTGGTGGACGGCAAGGTCGTCTCAGTCTCCGGCGATTTGCTGACAGACCCGCAAAACGGCGTCTCATACTACTTGGCCCGAGTGGGCGTGACAGCCAACGGCTATACGCAACTGGGCAAGCGCCAGCTGCAACCCGGCATGCCGGTTGAGGTGATTTTCTTGACCGGAGAACGCTCCATGCTGACCTACTTATTGAGTCCGTTGACC
>JBIKHX010000092.1:0-7181 GCA_044361945.1 Polaromonas sp.
TTCAGCGTAGTTCACAGTACAAGGATAACGCCTGCGGCCTCGGGAAAGCCCTTATGCGTATTCCACAGGTCAAGCTGTCAGCGCTTGCGGATAACATACCAGCTCTTGTCATTTGAAAGGGACTGAAATATGAAAGCTCGTCAATCTCTCGCCTTCGCAGCGATCGCCACACTGGCACTGCTCGCTGGGCACGGTTCTGCGCTGGCGCAGGCTTATCCGAACAAGGTGATCAAGCTGCAAGTGCCGTTTGCAACCGGCGGCACCACCGACATCGTGGCGCGCGTCATCTCCGAGCCGCTGGGCAAAGCCCTGGGCCAGACCGTGTTGATCGAGAACAAGGCCGGCGGTGGCGGCGTGGTGGGTGCCAACGAGACGGCCAAGGCCGCTCCTGACGGTTATTCCCTGGGCATGGCCACGGTGTCAACCACGGCAGCCAACCCGGCCATCAACCCCAAGATGCCCTACAACGCGCTAACCGATTTCACGCCCATCATCAACATTGCCGCAACGCCCAACATCATTGCGGTGCACCCCAGCTTTCCGGCGCGCAATTACAAAGAGTTTCTTGCCGAGCTCAAGAAAAGCCCGGGCAAGTACTCTTATGCGTCGTCCGGTACGGGCGGCATCGGCCACCTGCAGACTGAGCTGTTCAAAAACCTGACCGGCACATTCATCGCGCACATTCCCTACCGCGGCGCCGGCCCGGCGCTCAACGACACCGTGGCCGGTCAGGTGCAGATCATTTTTGACAACCTGCCCTCTGCGCTGCCCTTCATTCAGCAAAAGCGCCTGATTCCCATCGTGGTGGCGGCACCCCAGCGTCTGACTGTGCTGGCGGACATACCGACCTTCAAGGAAGTCGGTCTGGAGCCGGTGAACCGGATGGCTTACTACGGCATCCTCGGCCCTAAAAATCTGCCTAAAGAGGTGGTTGACAAGGTCAGCGCCGGCGTTCGCAAGGCCCTTGAAGACCCGGCTGTGCGCAAGCGCATCGAAGACACCGGCTCACTGATCGTTGCCAACACGCCCGAACAATTTGCAGCGCAAATGAAAGCCGAGTTCGAGGTCTACAAAAAAGTTGTCGACAGCGCCGGTTTGAAATTGGAGTAATCACGCGCACTTGGCCGCCGGCTCCGGCGACTGATTGCCAAACTGGCCCTGATGCGCAAGCGCTTCGGGGCTTTTTTTGAGCCCTGCGTTTTTGGTATGGTTGCGCCATGCCAATCAACCCTGTAAGCCAGCACAGCATTGACGCCTTCATTGACGCGCTCTGGCTGGAAGACGGCCTGTCAAAAAACACGTTGGCTGCTTACCGCCGGGACTTGACGCTCTACGGGGCCTGGCTGAGCAGCCAGGGCCTGGCACAGGGCGAGATCGACCGCACTTGCGAGGCTGACCTGAATGCTTACTTTGCCTTCAAGCACGAGGCGAGCAAAGCGACGTCGGCCAACCGCCGCTTGACCGTGCTCAAGCGTTACTTCCGCTGGGCACTGCGTGAGCGCCGTTTGACGCAAGACCCGACGCTCAAGCTGCAGTCAGCGCGCCAGGCCTTGCGGGTGCCCAAAACCATGTCTGAGGCCCAGGTTGACGATCTTTTGCGTGCGCCCGATGAATCCCCGCTGGGCTTGCGGGACAGCGCCATGCTCGAGCTCTTGTACGCCAGTGGATTGCGTGTGAGCGAGCTGGTCAGTTTGAAGACTTACCACCTGGGCATGAACGAAGGCGTGCTGCGCATCATGGGAAAGGGCAATAAGGAGCGGTTGGTGCCCTTTGGTCAGGTGGCGCGTGAAAGCATCAACACCTACCTGGCCGACGGCCGGCCGGCCATCTTGGGTGGGCAGCAGACCGAGGACCTGTTTGTTACAGCGCGCGGCAGCGCCATGAGCCGGGTGATGTTCTGGATGCTGGTTAAAAAATATGCACGCGTGGCTGGCATTCATTCCCCCTTGTCACCGCACACCTTGCGCCACGCTTTTGCCACCCATTTACTCAACCACGGCGCCGACCTGCGCGCCGTTCAATTGCTCTTGGGCCACGCTGACATTTCCACCACCACCATTTACACCCACGTGGCGCGCGAGCGACTCAAATCGCTGCATGCGCAGCACCATCCAAGAGGCTGAAAAGGAGGTAGGGGCTTATCGTCCCAATAGCGCCAGCTCAGCCTCATCAAAGCCCGCAGCCCGGCGCGCTTCTAAATTAAAGGGCCCCTTGAGCGTGGGCGCGCCGTAGCGCATGGCCAGTACGGCATAGGTTTGGACAGGGTCCAGCGCTTCTTGCAGGCACAGATGGCGGTACCAGCGGTTGCCCACAGCGACGTGACCGATCTCGTCGCGCAGGATGATGTCGATGATCTCGCCTCCGCGCTTGTCTCCGACCGATATCAGTTTATTGCGTATGGCCGGCGAGGCGTCGAGCCCGCGCGCCTCCAGCGTTCGCGGCACCAGGGCCAGGCGGGCCAG
Organism: Polaromonas sp.; assembly: GCA_044361945.1. Taxonomy (GTDB): domain Bacteria; phylum Pseudomonadota; class Gammaproteobacteria; order Burkholderiales; family Burkholderiaceae_C; genus Polaromonas. The sequence continues at coordinate 2,463 of JBIKHX010000092.1, forward strand.
CAGGTCACCGCTGGTTTTGTCAGCCATGTCCCACAAGCCGGTGTGCGCTGGAAAGTCGCCATAGGCAAAGCCCAGTTGGCGCAGATGCGCATGCAGCAGCTCGAAATGCAGCGCTTCTTCACGCGCTACCTGAAGCCATTCCAGGTAAAAAGCCTCGGGCATGCCTTCGAAGCGCCAGACAATGTCCAGCGCCAGGTCAATCGCATTGCTTTCAATGTGCGCCAGTGCATGCAGCAGCGCGGCGCGACCTTCAATGCTGCCGACTGCGCGGTTTTTCATCTCGCTGGGGTGGCGCAGTTCCGGGCGGGCGGGGCGGCCCGGCACGCCGGCCGGCTCGGCCAGCGGACGGCTACGCGCATCGTCGTCGATTTGCAGCACGGGCGGCAAGGCGCGCACGGCTGCGGCCTTGGCATCGGCATCCGGCATCAGGATGAGTTGGAGAGCTTGTTGGCGCAGGCAGAGCATGGCTGCATTATCCGGGGCGCGGGTACTTACAATCCGATGCTTTGAAGCGTATTCGACAAGGACACCATGGCCATCTATCAAATCGGCGAACTCAAGCCTGACCTGCACCCCTCGGCCTGGGTGGCAGACAGCGCCCAGGTCATAGGCCAGGTGACGATGGCCCAAAACAGCAGCGTTTGGTTTGGCACTGTGGTGCGCGGCGACACTGAAACCATTCATATCGGCCGCGGCAGTAACGTGCAGGACGGCTGTGTTCTGCATGCGGACCCCGGTAAGCCCTTGAACATAGGCGATGGCGTGACCATCGGCCATCAGGTGATGCTGCATGGCTGCACCATTGGCGACGGCTCGCTGATCGGCATTCAGTCTGTCGTGCTCAACGGCGCCCGCATCGGCAAGAACTGTCTGGTGGGCGCTGGCGCGCTGATCACCGAGGGCAAGGAATTCCCGGACGGCTCCATGATTCTGGGCAGCCCGGCCAAGGTGGTGCGGGAACTGACGACTGAGCAGATCGAAGGCTTGAAGTCGGCTGCTCACCACTATGTGGACAACGCCAAGCGCTACCGGTCCGAATTCAAAAAAATCGGCTGATGACTGCAAGCTACTGAATGTCTGAACTTCACAAATTTATTTTCGATGGTTTGCCGGTGCGCGGCATGCTGGTGCGCCTGGACGATGCCTGGCGCGAGATTCTCCAGCGCCGTGAGGCGGCAGGCGGCTATCCACCCGAGGTGATGCAATTGCTGGGCGAAATGACAGCCGCGGCAGCGCTGATGCAAAGCAATATCAAGTTCAATGGCGCACTCGTGCTGCAAATTTTTGGCGACGGCCCGCTCAAGCTGGCGGTGGCAGAAGTTCAACCCGACTTGAGTTTGCGCGCCACCGCCACGCTGGCTGCCGCCGGCCCTGAGGGCGTGCAGGCAGGCGCCTCCTTGAGCGAGTTGGTCAATCAAAACAACCTGGGGCGCTGCGCTATCACGCTGGACCCCAAAGACCGCTTGCCGGGCCAGCAACCCTACCAGGGCGTGGTGCCGCTGTTTGGCGATCAGCATGAAAAGCTAGAGAAAATCAGCGAAGTGCTGGAGCACTACATGCTGCAAAGCGAGCAGCTTGACACCCGTCTGGTGCTCGCTGCCAATGGCGAGGTGGCGGCCGGGCTGTTGATTCAGCGCCTGCCCGTCAAAGGCCAGGGCAATCTGGAAGGCCAACTCGACCAGCAAGCCAATGAAGACGAGATTGGCTTGAACGAGCACTACAACCGCATAGCCATCCTGGCCTCCACGCTCAAACCGGAGGAGTTGCTCACGCTGGACGTAGACACCATATTGCGCCGTTTGTTCTGGGAAGAAAGCATCACGCGTTTTGAGCCGCTCACCCCCAGTTTTGCCTGTAGTTGCTCGCGTGAGCGCGTGGGCAACATGCTTCGCGGCCTGGGTGTAGCCGAAGTCGAAAGTATTTTGGCCGAACGTGCCGATGTCGAAGTTGCTTGCGAATTTTGCGGCAAACAGTACAGCTTTGACCCAGTCGATGCAGCGCAACTTTTTACCGAGCAGGCGCTGCAGTTACCCCCTGCTGACACCTTGCAATGAGCCGCTAGCCTCAGGCCTGGCGACTGGCCAGCAGATCACTCAGAAGGCGGTGCTCGCAGACCGGGTCGCTGCATTTTTCGCAGACCCAGACCCAGGGTTTGCGACTGGCCCCGGATTCTGCCGCAGGCTTTCCCAGAGCCGCCAGCGCTTGCGCCAGCCTGTGCTCACCCAGCCCGTAAATCACCTGAAACGGCAGTCTCGCCTGCACCAGCGTGCTGCGCAGCAGGGCGTCCATCTGCTGGCGCTGAGCCGCGCTATGGGCCGTGCCGGCGGCCAGTGACGCCGGTATGTCCAGCGCCAGCAGCAAGTGATGGTCAAAGCCGCGTTGCTGCGTCAGCACGGCCTGAAGTCCGGTGGCGTCAGCTTGTTCGGCCTGAAGGCTTTGCGGCGTTTGGCTGGCCAGCCATATTTGCAGCGGGCTTTCGTCAGTGATGAGCCAGCCCGGTGCGTCAGCAGCGCCATTTGATGCGAGTGAATTGCTCAAGGCGGGTGTTAGCGTTTGCTTCAGCGCGCGGGTCAGCGCCGTTTTGCCTGTGCCCGCCGCGCCCAACACAGCCACTTTCACCTGTTTCATGACGGGCACGGGCGGCAATCGCTATTTGTTGACCTGTACAAAAATCTCGTTGGGCTTGACCATGCCCAGCTCTGTGCGGGCTTTTTCTTCAACGATCTCCAGCCCTTCCTTGAGGTCGCGCACTTCGGCTTGAAGTTGCTCGTTGCGCGATTTGGCCTGCTCATTGCGCGCCAGTTGCTCGCTGAGATCACGCTCCATTTGCCTGACGTTGGGAATACTTCCCCGGCCCAGCCAGAGTTGCGCCTGGAAAATCACCAGCAGCGCAATCAGCAGAGGCAAGAGCCGTTTTCCCACGATCGAGTCCATCAGCGTAAGTTGTAAAAGGCCGAGCGGCCGGGGTAGCTGGCAACATCGCCCAGGTCTTCTTCGATGCGCAGCAGCTGGTTGTACTTGGCCATGCGGTCCGAGCGCGAGAGCGAGCCGGTCTTGATCTGGCCGGCGTTGGTGCCCACCGCGATGTCGGCAATTGTCGAGTCTTCGGTCTCGCCCGAGCGGTGCGAAATGACGGCGGTGTAACCAGCACGCTTGGCCATCTCGATGGCGGCAAAGGTTTCGGTCAGTGTGCCGATCTGGTTGATCTTGATGAGAATGGAGTTGGCAATTTTCTTGTCAATGCCTTCTTTCAAGATCTTGGTGTTGGTGACAAACAGGTCGTCGCCGACCAGCTGTACTTTTTGGCCCAGACGCTCAGTCAGGATTTTCCAGCCGTCCCAGTCGCCTTCTGCCATGCCGTCTTCGATGCTGATGATGGGGTATTTGTCAACCCAGGTGGCCAGCATATTGGTCCACTCGGTAGAGTCCAGGCTCAGGCCTTCGCCGGAAAGCTCATATTTGCCATCCTTGTAAAACTCGGAGGCTGCGCAGTCCAGGCCCAGGGCAATTTGCTCGCCCGCCACATAGCCGGCCTTGTCGATAGCTTCCAGAATCATCTGGATGGCCGCCTCATGGTTGGGCAGGTTGGGGGCAAAGCCGCCTTCGTCACCGACGGCCACGCTCATGCCTTTGTCATGAATGATTTTTTTGAGCGCATGAAAGATCTCAGCGCCGTATCGCAGTGCTTCGCGAAAGCTGGGCGCGCCGATCGGGATGATCATCAGCTCTTGCAAATCAAGGTTGTTGTTGGCGTGTGCGCCGCCGTTGACCACGTTCATCATGGGCACAGGCATTTGCATGGCGCCTGAGCCCCCGAAGTAGCGGTACAGCGGCAGGCCGGCTTCTTCAGCAGCGGCACGCGCCACGGCCATGCTGACGGCCAGCGTGGCATTGGCGCCCAGGCGGGACTTGTTGTCGGTGCCGTCCAAATCGATCAGCGTACGGTCCAGAAAAGCCTGCTCGCTGGCGTCCAGCCCCAGCACGGCTTCAGAGATTTCGGTGTTGATGTGCTCGACCGCCTTGAGTACGCCCTTGCCCAGATAGCGGGACATGTCACCGTCGCGCAGTTCAATGGCCTCACGCGAGCCGGTGGACGCACCTGAAGGCACGGCCGCACGGCCCATGACGCCGGACTCCAGCAGCACGTCGCACTCCACGGTCGGGTTGCCCCGGCTGTCGAGGATTTCGCGGGCGACGATGTCAACAATTGCACTCATGTGGTTCTTCTTTCAATCCAAAAAAACTAAAAATATAAAAAATCAAGGAGATAGCTCAGATCAAGCCTCGAAAGTGTTCTCCAGGTAGCCGTTTTTCTTGGTCACACGGTCCAGCTCAAGCAGTGTTTCGAGCAAGGCACGCAAGTGCTTGAGCGGCACGGCGTTCGGGCCGTCGCTCAAGGCCTTGGCCGGGTCCGGATGCGTTTCCATGAAGAGGCCGGCAATGCCCACGGCCACGGCGGCACGCGCCAGCACCGGCACCATCTCGCGCTGCCCGCCGCTGCTGGTGCCCTGCGCATTTCCAGCGCCGGGCAGTTGCACCGAATGCGTGGCGTCAAACACCACAGGCGCACGCGTTTCGCGCATGATCGCCAGGCTGCGCATGTCGCTGACCAGGTTGTTGTAGCCGAAGCTCGCCCCGCGCTCACAGGCCATAAAGCGGTCTTCGTCCAGACCTTTTTCCCGCGCTGCGGCGCGGGCTTTGTCGATGACGTTCTTCATG
>JBIKHX010000093.1:0-7164 GCA_044361945.1 Polaromonas sp.
GGCTTTCTAAAAATGGTGGCTTGTGTTCAGTGTTACGAGGCGCTTGCTTAATCGGCCTTGATGCCGTTGTCCTTGATGACTTTGTTGTATTTCACAAACTCAGCGCGTACATAGTTGTTGAAGTCAGCCGGCGAGTTGCCCACGGACTCTGCGCCTTCTTTGGCAAAACGCTCCAGCACGTCCGGCGACTTGAGCACGCGCAGGGTGTCTTTGTAGAGCTTGTCGACCACGGCATTGGGCGTGCTGGCCGGCACAAACAGGCCGAACCAGGAACTGATTTCATAGCCGGTCAAGCCAGCTTCCGCCAGGGTGGGCAAGTCAGGCGCTGCCGCAGAACGCTTGGCAGACGTGACGCCCAAGGCGCGCAAACGGCCCGCCTTAACTTGCGGCAAGACCGCCACGATGGGCGCAAACATAACCTGGATTTCGCCGGCCAACAGTGCGTTGACGGCCGGGCCCGCGCCCTTGTAAGGCACATGAACCATGCGGGTGCCGGTTGACGACTTGAACATTTCTCCGGCCAGGTGGCTGGGCGCGCCATTTCCGGACGAGCCGAAGTTCAGCATGTCGGGCTTGGACTTGGCCAGTGCAATCAACTCCTTGACCGTGCTGGCCGGCACGCTGGGGTGCACCACCATGACATTGGGCACTTCGGCCACCAGCGTGACAGGTTTGAGGTCTTTGAGCGTGTCGTAGGGCAGTTTGGGATAAAGCTGCGGCGCAATCACGATGCTGGTTGACTGCCCCATCAACACGGTGTATCCGTCTCCAGCGGCCTTGGCTGTACCGTCGGCCGCGATGGTGCCGGAAGCGCCGGCGCGGTTGTCCACCACCACCGACTGCCCCACCAATTCGCCCAACTTCACGCCCACAATGCGCGCCAAAAAGTCAGCCCCACCGCCTGGCGCAGCAGGCACGATCAGGCGTATCGATTTAGCAGGGTATTCATTGGCGAATGCGGCACCGGCCAGGCAGAGCATGGCAGCAACAAGTTGCAAACGGATGAGCGATGGCATGAGTTTCAAGGCTTGTCTCCTGTGTCAATTGGCAAAGTTAAACCAGTCGAGCTTAGGCGGGCGGGTGGCGCACGTCCAATGCTTATTTTGCCCTTGACTATAGCAAGTCGCTATGGAGACAAACACCGTTAAAGACTGAGGGATTGTGGAGGCGCGAGGCGGAGTCGAACCGCCCTAGCTGGATTTGCAATCCAGTGCATAACCGATTTGCTATCGCGCCGGTTTCCTAATGAAAAAGGACAGCATTTTGAAGTGCTGCCCTTTTAAATTTGGAGCGGGAGAAGAGTCTCGAACTCTCGACCTCAACCTTGGCAAGGTTGCGCTCTACCAACTGAGCTACTCCCGCAATGACAGCGCAAATTATAGCTTGGTTTTTCGGATGCCTTGAATCTGCGACAAAAATACTTTCAGGAAAAACCACGCCTGTGAAATCTCAATGCTTCACAGCGCCCGGTTGCGCCGGCACTGCAGCTGTTGCGGCTGCCGCCAGGGCCGCCGCCGCAGCCGCAGTGGCTGCAGTGGCCGCCGCGGCCAAAGCCACCTCTTCGTCAGACAGTGGCACAGGCATACGCTCCAGCGCCACGGCCAGCACCTGGTCAATCCATTTGACGGGAATGATCTCCAGGCCGCTTTTGACGTTGTCCGGAATCTCTTGCAAGTCCTTGGCGTTTTCTTCGGGAATCAGCACTGTTTTGATACCGCCGCGCAAAGCGGCCAGCAGCTTTTCTTTCAGCCCGCCAATGGCCGTGACTTCACCGCGCAGCGTGATCTCGCCGGTCATGGCCACGTCGCCGCGCACCGGAATGCCCGTGAGCGCCGACACAAATGCTGTGGTCATGGCAGCACCTGCGCTCGGGCCGTCTTTGGGGGTGGCGCCGTCGGGCACGTGAATGTGGATGTCGCGCTTTTCAAACATGTCGTCGCGAATGCCCAGCATGCGTGAGCGGCTGCGCACCACGGTGCGGGCGGCCTCGACAGACTCTTTCATCACGTCGCCCAGCGAGCCGGTGCGCGTGATCACGCCCTTGCCCGGCATGATGGCCGCTTCAATCGTCAGCAAGTCGCCACCGACTTCTGTCCAGGCCAGCCCAACGACCTGACCGATCTGGTTTTGATTTTCAGCGCGGCCGTAGTTGAACTTGCGAACGCCCAGGTAGTCATTGAGGTTGTCAGGGCTGACGACCACAGGGGCTTGCATTTTTTTAAGCTGAATACCCTTGACGGTTTTGCGGCAGATCTTAGAGAGCTCGCGCTCGAGAGAACGCACACCGGCTTCCCGCGTGTAGTAACGCACGATGTCGCGCACGGCCTGCTCGGAGATGTCGAGCTCGCCTTCTTTCACGCCATTGTTCTTGAGCTGCTTGGGCAGCAGGTAGCGCATGGCGATACTGGTCTTTTCGTCTTCGGTGTAACCCGACAGACGGATCACTTCCATGCGGTCCAGCAGGGCCGGCGGTATGTTCATGGAGTTCGAGGTGGCGACAAACATCACGTCGCTCAGGTCGAAGTCCACCTCGACGTAGTGGTCGCCGAAGGTGTGGTTTTGCTCCGGGTCCAGCACCTCGAGCAGTGCGCTCGAAGGGTCTCCGCGGAAGTCGGTGCCAAGCTTGTCGATCTCATCGAGCAAAAACAGCGGGTTACGCGTGCCGGCCTTGGTCAGGCTTTGCAGCACCTTGCCGGGCAAGGCGCCGATGTAAGTGCGGCGGTGCCCGCGTATCTCGGCTTCGTCACGCATACCGCCCAGGGCCATGCGCACGTACTTGCGGCCGGTGGCTTTGGCAATCGACTGACCCAGCGAGGTTTTACCGACGCCGGGAGGGCCGACCAGGCACAGGATGGGCGCCTTGAGTTTGTCAACGCGCTGCTGCACCGCGAGGTACTCCACGATGCGGTCTTTGACTTTTTCCAGACCAAAGTGGTCCTGGTTCAGCACTTCCTCGGCATTGCCCAGATCGTGTTTGATTTTGGTTTTCTTGGCCCAAGGCAGGCTGGTGAGCACGTCGATGTAGCTGCGCACCACCGTGGCTTCAGCCGACATAGGCGACATGAGCTTGAGCTTTTTAAGTTCGCTTTCAGCTTTTTTACGGGCCTCGGCCGGCATCTTGGCAGACTTGATCTTTTTCTCGATCTCTTCGATGTCTGCGCCCTCTTCGCCTTCGCCAAGCTCTTTTTGAATGGCCTTGACCTGCTCGTTCAGGTAAAAATCACGCTGGTTTTTCTCCATCTGGCGCTTGACGCGGCCACGGATTTTTTTGTCCACATTCAAAATATCGACTTCGCGCTCCAGCTGCTCATAGAGGTTCTCTAAGCGCGCCTTGACGTTGTCCATGTCCAACACCACCTGCTTGGCGTCGAGTTTGAGCGGCAGGTGCGCGGCGATGGTGTCGGCCAACCGTCCGGCATCGTCGATGCTGGAGATCGAGGTCAGGATCTCGGGTGGAATTTTCTTGTTGAGTTTGACGTACATGTCAAACTGCTGCATCACCGCACGGCGCAGGGCTTCAACTTCGCTGCTCTTGTCGCCGGGCAGCGCCACTTCGGGCTCTACCGGGGTCACATTGCAAGTGAAATGCAATTCGCCGTCTTCGATCTTGTTGACCTTGGCGCGCTGCTGGCCTTCCACCAGCACCTTGACGGTGCCATCAGGCAGCTTGAGCATTTGCAAAATGGTGGCGATGCAACCCACATTGAACATGTCCTCGACGGAGGGCTCGTCCTTGGCGGCGGCTTTTTGAGCCACCAGCATGATGCGGCGCTCGGCCTCCATGGCCGACTCCAGCGCCTTGATGCTTTTAGGTCTGCCTACAAACAGGGGGATGACCATGTGCGGAAACACCACCACGTCGCGCAGTGGCAGCATGGGCAGATCCAGGGGGGTCGCTGGCAAAGAAATTTGTCCGGACATATAAAACCTTCAACATTAACGCTGACCTGAAAAGGATCAGGCTCAGTCACATTTACCAGACTTGGGGAGTGTAGCCAGACTTACAAGGCCTGGGCGCCCCGGTCAATTTGTCTCAGGCTTTTTTAGCTGCCTCGTGATAAACCAGCAAAGGCGGCTGGTTTTCTTCAATGGTGGATTCATCGACCACCACTTTGGCGACATTGCTCACACTGGGCAACTCGTACATGGTGTCAATCAAAGACTGCTCAAGAATAGAGCGCAAACCGCGAGCGCCGGTCTTGCGGGCCAGCGCCTTACGCGCGATCGCCTTGAGGGCCGAGGGCCGGATTTCGAGGTCGACACCCTCCATGGCCAGCAATTTACTGAACTGTTTGACCACCGCGTTTTTAGGCTCGGTCAGGATCTGCACCAAGGCTTCTTCCGTGAGCTCAGCCAGGGTCGCTACCACCGGCATGCGGCCGACCAGTTCTGGAATCAGGCCGAACTTGATCAGGTCTTCAGGCTGCACGTCCTTGAAGGCGTCAGACAGGCTGCGGGATTTTTTGCTTTTGACCGAAGCGGCAAAACCAATGCCTGAGGCTTCGGTACGGTTCTCAATGACTTTTTCAAGACCCGAAAAAGCGCCGCCACAAATGAACAAAATGTTGGTGGTGTCCACCTGCAAAAAGTCCTGGTTGGGATGCTTGCGACCGCCCTGTGGTGGCACAGAGGCCATGGTGCCCTCGATCAGCTTGAGCAGCGCCTGCTGCACGCCCTCACCCGAGACATCGCGCGTGATGGAGGGGTTGTCTGACTTGCGCGTGATCTTGTCGATCTCGTCGATGTAAACAATACCCTGCTGGGCACGCTCAACCTCATAGTTGCAGCTTTGCAGCAGCTTTTGAATGATGTTCTCAACGTCTTCGCCCACGTAGCCGGCTTCCGTCAAAGTGGTTGCATCGGCCATCACAAACGGCACATTGAGCGTGCGCGCCAGGGTTTGGGCCAGCAAGGTCTTACCTGAGCCCGTGGGGCCGACCAGCAGGATATTGCTTTTTGTCAGCTCGACATCGTCTTTTTTGGCAGTGTCTTTGTGACGCAGGCGTTTGTAGTGGTTATAGACCGCCACGGCCAGCGTTCGCTTGGCCGGTTCTTGGCCAATGACGTAACCGTCCAAGGTGGCTTTGATTTCGGCCGGTGTCGGCAAATCGCTGCGGATATCTTTGGCAACTTCGCCGGGAGGCAGCTCATCACGAATGATTTCATTGCACAAGTCAATGCATTCGTCACAGACAAACACGGACGGGCCCGCAATGAGTTTTTTAACCTCGTGCTGGCTCTTTCCGCAGAAAGAGCAGTAAAGCGTTTTTTCGCCTGAAGAGCCTTTTTTCTCGGCCATGGGTAATACCTTTTCGCATGCCCCTTCAGGGGGCGGTCTGGCAATAACAGTCAGCCAATGATAACCAAAGAAAAACGGCGTTTTCCGGACCAGAAAACGCCGTAGCCAAAGCCCCTGCAGCCAAGCCGGTCAAGGACGCTTGGCAATCACCTGATCAATCAGGCCGTATTCCTTGGCGTCGTCGGCAAACATGAAGTAATCGCGCTCGGTGTCACGCTCAATGCGCTCGATCGATTGGCCGGTGTTGGCGGCCAAGATGCGGTTGAGCTGATCGCGGGTTTTAAGGATGTCACGGGCATGGATTTCAATGTCCGTCGCCTGCCCCTGCGCACCGCCCGAGGGCTGGTGAATCATGACGCGGGAATTGGGCAGCGAAAAGCGCTTGCCCTTGGTGCCGGCTGACAGCAGAAAGGCGCCCATGCTGGCGGCCATGCCGACGCACAAAGTTGAAACATCGGGCTTGATGAACTGCATGGTGTCGTAAATGGCCATGCCGGCAGTGACAGAGCCGCCGGGCGAGTTGATGTAAAAAGAAATGTCCTTGTCCGGGTTTTCGCTTTCCAGAAACAAAAGCTGCGCCACCACCAGGTTGGCTGTCTGGTCATTGACCGGCCCGACCAGAAAGATCACGCGCTCTTTGAGCAGACGCGAGTAAATGTCGTACGAGCGCTCGCCACGGCCCGACTGCTCAATGACCATGGGCACCATGCCCAGGCCCTGGGTTTCCTGTCGGGGAGCGGCGCCGTAGCTGTAGTTTGCAACCATTGTGTATTTCTCCAAAGATAGAGGTACTGTACCTAAAATAAGTTGGGGCCTGCGCCGTCAAGCACAAGCCCCAGGGCGTTCAAATGGCTATCTAAAGCTTAGTTTTGGGCCATCAAGTCGTCGAAAGAAATCTCTTTTTCACTGACCTTGGCCTTAGACAGCACAAAGTCAGTGACATTGTTTTCTATCACCACAGATTCGACTTCGGCCATGCGGCGGTTGTCACCCAGGTACCAGCGAACCACTTCCTGGGGTTTTTCGTAGCTGGCGGCCAGCTCATCGATGTGCGCTTTGAGCTGCTCAGGCTTGGCCTGTAATTCGTTCTTGCGCACCAGCTCGGCCACCACCAGGCCCAGACGCACGCGCTTTTCAGCTTGCGGGCGGAAGATGTCGTCAGGAATAGGCGCCTTGTCAGCGTCTTTGATGCCGCGCTGCTTGAGGTCGGCACGGGCCGCTTCAATCATGCGGTCCAACTCGGATTGAACGCTGGACTTGGGCAGATCGAGCTCGGCAGTCGCCACCAGAGCGTCCATCACCGCAGATTTATTGCGTGCCAGCAGACGGAACTTGACTTCGCGCTCCAGATTTTTGCGGATGTCGGCGCGCAGACCTTCAACTGTTTCGTTGGCAATGCCCAAAGACTTGGCCAGGGCTTCGTTGACTTCCGGCAGATTGGCAGCTTCAATTTTGTTGAGCGTGACCATGAAGTCCGCCTGCTTGCCGGCTACGTCTTTACCGTGGTAGTCGGCCGGAAAGCTCAGTGGAAATGTCTTGCTTTCGCCCGACTTCATGCCGCGCACAGCGTCTTCAAATTCTTTGAGCATCTGACCTTCGCCGACCAGGAACTGGAAGGCTTCGGCCTTGCCGCCGGGGAATGTTTCGCCGTCGATCTTGCCTTCGAAGTCGATGGTCACGCGGTCACCTTCTTGTGCAGCGCTGTCCATGGCGCGCTGGGCAAAGGTGCGGCGCTGCTTGCGCAGGATGTCGATGGTCTTGTCAATGGCAGCTTCGCTGACATCCGCGCTGAGCTTGACGACTTCGGCACCGGCAAGCTCACCGAGTTTGACTTCGGGAAATACCTCGAAGACAGCGTCAAAATG
>JBIKHX010000094.1:0-7115 GCA_044361945.1 Polaromonas sp.
CGCCACAAAAGCGCGCAACTGGCGCAGCGTCACGGACTCGGGGCGGGCAGGGGTTTTGGGCGCACTCATGCGGCTATTGTGCCGATGGATAAGGCGGCTTGAGCGCCTTGAGCACTTCCCCGCCAGTCATCACATCGCCGAACTGTTGGATGAAGGTCTCCAGCGTGGCCAGATGCTCGTCGTCCGACAGCGCGGCGCAGCAGTCGGAGACCATGACCACTTTGAAGTCCAGCATCATCGCGTCACGGGCGGTGGACTCGCAGCAGATGTTGGTCTTGGTGCCGGCGATCAGCAAGGTGTCGATGCCGTAGTTGCGCAGCATGGGCTCTAGGGTGGATGCGCCGGCAATCAGCGCGCTGTAGCGGTTTTTAAAAACGGTGACATCTTGCGGCCCGGTCTGCAGTTCATGCCAGACACTCTGGCGCCCTGGCGTCAGGCTTTGCAAGGTGCGCGCACGTACTTCATCAGCCACCACATGGTTGAAGAACATTTCCCAGTCGCTCTTGTCCGCCAGCTGTGTATTCGCATGCAGCACCCAGAACACCGGCACCCCCAGTGCCCGCAAGCCTTGCGTCAAATTATTGATGGGCGCCACGATGCTGCGCGAGGCCGGCACCTCGGCCGGCGATCCCGGCTCGCAAAACGTGCTTTGCATATCGATCACCAGCAAGGCCGTGCGCCTGGGGTCCAACTGCTCAAACCAGTGGAACTTGCCGCGCCGGGCAAGCACCCGATCAACGATATGACTGCGGATACTGACTTGATGCATATTGAAGAACTCCGGGCAGGGGATCACGCGCTAATTACAAGATGCGCGAGCGGATGACCGAGGTGAATATTTCGGTGGCGATAACCACCGTGAAAATGATCGCAAGGATCAGCCCGACCTGGTCCCAATACAGGTTGTTCATGGCGCTGTCTAAAGCCACGCCAATGCCGCCGGCGCCCACCAGGCCCAGTACAGCAGATTCACGGATGTTGATGTCCCAGCGTAGCAAGGCCACGGACCAGAAGGCCGGGCTGACCTGTGGCCAGTAGCCTTTGACCAGCAACATGCTGGGCGGGGACCCGCAGGCCGTCAGGGCCTCAATAGGGCCGCGATCGGCTTCTTCGATGGCTTCGCCAAAAATCTTGCCCACAAAGCCGATGGAGCGAAACGCGATGGACAGTACGCCGGCCAGCGCACCCGGGCCAAAGATGGCGACAAACAGCAAGGCCCAGATCAGCGAGTTCACCGAGCGCGTTGACACAAAGATGAACTGAGCGATCCAGTTCAGTGTCTTATTGCGGGTGAAGTTGCGCGCCGACAAAAAAGCCAGAGGTACGGCAATCAAGATGGAAATCAAGGTGCCCAATGTGGCAATGTGAAAAGTTTCTATCAGTGCCGGGTGGATATTTTTGGGATAAAACTTCCAGTCAAACGGCCACATGCGCTTGAAGAGGTCGGCGGTTTGCTCGGGCGCGTCATACAAAAACTCCGGGATGATTTCAATTTTTTTGATGGCCCAGAAAAACGCCACGATGGTGACGATGTAAAAGACCGATCTGCCGATACGCTCGGCAGGGCTGAAGCGCTCCCAGCTCCGGTTTTTTGAGCTTTGAAAAGAGGCGTTCATCGGAAGATTTTTTTCAAGCCGTTGGCCAGCAGTTCAGCCAGCATGATCAGTGCAATGATGACGATCAGGATGGTCAGCACGACGTCATAGTCAAAGCGCTGGTATGCCGTGAACAGCGCAGCGCCTATGCCGCCGCCGCCCACAATACCGACCATGGTGGAGTTGCGCAGATTGGAGTCAAACTGGTAGGCACTCAAGCCGATGAATCGCGCGAATACCTGCGGCATCACCGCCATGATCAACACGCTGAAAAACCCGGCGCCGGTGGATCGCACGGCCTCGACCTGTTTTTCATTGAGCTCTTCGAGTACCTCGGCAAACAGTTTCCCGATGAAGCCCATGCTGGAAACAATCAGCGCCAGCACACCCGCCAGCGCACCAAAGCCCACGGCCTTGACGAAGAGGATGGAGACGATCACCGGATGAAACGAGCGGCAGACGGCGATGAAAACCCGGGCGCTGGCTGCCAGCCATCCGGGGGATAAATTGCGTGCTGCCATGAGTGACAGTGGCAGCGACAACAGCACGCCGACAACCGAGGCGATGACGGCAATTTGCACGGTCTCCAGCATGCCTGCAGTGATCAAGTCCAGCTTGTCTGGCGCCATGTTGGGCGGGAACATGCGGCTCAAAAGCTTGGCTGCCTGAGGCATGCCGCTGACGATGCGTTCCCACGACACATTGATTTGCCCGGCGGCATAAAGTACATACAGACCCAGGCCTGTCCAGGCCAGACGAGCCGGCCAGTGCACTGCAAAGGCCGGCGGGCGTGGAGCGGGGTTGAGCGCTGGGTTGCTCACGCCTGCCAGTCCTCGCCGCCGTAAATCTCGTTGAGATGCCGGTCTTCCAATGAGTTGGGCGGGCCATCAAAAACAATCGCTCCGCGGGACATGCCGATGATGCGCGTGGCAAAACGGCGGGCCAGGTCCACGTTGTGAATGTTGACGATAACGGGCACCTTGCGCTGCTGAGAGACCTGGTCCAGCAGCTCCATGATTTCGACCGAGGTTTTGGGGTCCAGCGAGGAGGTGGGTTCGTCCGCCAGAATTAGGCTGGGCTCTTGCATCAAAGCCCTGGCAATGCCAACCCGTTGACGCTGGCCGCCCGACAGGGCATCTGCCCGGCGTGAGGCAAAGTCTTGCGACAGACCCACCGAGTCGATCAGATCGAAAGCCCTCGCAATGTCTTCTGCCGGAAACTTTCGCAGCAAGGGACGCCATACTGGAAGGGTGCCAAGCTTGCCGCAAAGCACGTTTTCAATCACCGTGAGGCGTTCCACCAGGTTGTACTCCTGAAAGACCATGCCGATGTGGCAACGTGCTTCGCGCAGGGCCTTGCCTTGCAACTGCGCCAGGTTGATCCCCTTGAAAATGATCTCCCCGGCGGTTGGGTCAATCAGGCGGTTGATGCAACGAATCAGTGTGGACTTGCCGGTGCCCGACGGGCCGATGATCGCCGTCACGCCGGAGGCATCAATGTCCAGATTGATGTCCAGCAGAACCGGCTCACCAGCGCGGTATTCCTTGCGCAGATGCTGGATGGAAAGCAGGGCAGGTGCTTGTGCGCTCACGCTCAGGGTTTCTTTTGTGCCGCACGCTTGGCTGCGGCTTCAGCTTCGCGTTTGGCCTCTGCCTCGTAAGCCGCCTTGTTGTAAGGCGTGCCGGATTTCTCCGCCACATCGCGCACCACGGCCCAATCCTTGGCATATGTGATTGGCAGGAAACGGTCGTCACCGTTGAATTCTTTTTGCATCTCTGCTGGAAAGCGGAAGCTGTAAAAGCATTGCTGCAGTTTGGCTGCCAGCTCGGGTTTGAGGTCGTGCGCGTAGGCAAAAGAGGAGGTCGGGAAGGTTGCGCTGCGGTAGATGATCCGGAACTCATCTTTCTTGACAGTGCCGCGCGTGATCATTCTTTCATAAACATCAGAAGCGACAGCCGCCATTTCGTAGTCGCCCGAGGAAACACCCAGGATGGATTTGTCATGACCACCGGACATCATGGGTTTGTAGTCGGTGTCAGGCGTCAGGCCGAGGTCTGGAAAAAGCACACGCGGCGCCAGGTTACCGGAGTTCGAAGACGGTGATGTATGGGCAACTTTCTTGCCTTTGAGGTCGCTGAGTTTTTGGAACGGGCTGCCGGACTTAACGATGGCAAGCAGGTTGTAGCCACGCACATCGCTGCCTACGCCCTTGGCCGCAAAAGGTACGGCCCCGGCCATGTTGACAGCAAAGCCGGTTGGGCCGGTTGAAAAGCCTGCAAAGTGCAGGCGGCCGGAGCGCATGGCTTCAATTTCGGCGGCATTGGACTGCACCGGGTAATACACGGTTCTTTTGCCAACGCACTTTTCAAGGTGCTCGGTGAAGGGCTTGAAAATATTGGCGTAAACCGCCGGGTCTTCTACGGGTGTGTAGGCCCACACCAAAGTGGATGGATCCCGGTGTTTGCTTTTGTCGGCAGGCAGATCGGCCACCAGGTCTTTGTTGGTATCGCAATAGGCGTTGTCGAGTTGCCCGCGGTTGGTGCAGGTATCTTGTGCAAAAGCGCTACCGGCGGCGGCCAGCAGTGCGACAGGCCAAAGCAACTTGCAAATTTGAAGAATTGGGCTGGATATCATGGTTCTGTCTCCTGTAATGAGGGTGCGATAACAAGATGTAATTACTCAGGTTATCACCCGAAGTCGGGTCGGCTAAAGAGTGGTTTCCCTAGCTTAGTTTTCTACTTTTCAAATCCGCTGTGCCACGGCAGTGGCGCCAGACCATCCTATGATGCTGTCCAGAACGTCCAACACCATTGATTGCATCAACGCAGGAGACACGCCATGAATTTCCATGCATCCAAGCGCCAAATTTTCAAGGCCTTGATGGCCTTCATTGCCGCGCTGAGCCTGAGCGCTCTGGGCGCGCTGCCGGTAGCAGCCCAAAGCTGGCCTGACAAACCGGTGCGGGTGGTCGTGCCGGCGCCGGCCGGCAGTTCGCTGGATGTGATTGTGCGCAGCATGGGCGAGACACTCAAAGCCCGCTGGGGCCAGCCCCTGGTGGTGGAAAACAAGCCGGGCGCCGGTGGCACCATCGGCATGGACGCCGTGGCCAAAGCTGCGCCGGACGGCTACACGCTGGGCATAGGCTTCAATGGCCCGATTGCCTTTGGCCCCTTCATGTTCAAAAAAATGCCCTATGACCCGGGCAAAGACCTGCTGCCGATTATTTTGACGACTTCTCAGCCCAACGTGATGGCCGTGCCGGCCAATCACCCGGCCAACAACCTGCGCGAGTTCGTGGCCTGGGCCAAGTCGCAAGGCAACAAGGTCAGTTACGCATCGGTGGGCTTGGGCAGTTCATCGCATTTGACGATGGAGTTGCTCAAAAGCACGGCCGGCTTTGAGGCCACGCATGTGCCCTTTAACGGCTCGCCGCCTGCGGCTCTGTCGGTCGCCCAGGGTGAAACTCAGGCTTTGATGACCGTAGAGCCCGCCTTGCTGGCTTTGGTGCAAGGCGGACGACTCAAGTTGCTGGCCGTCACCAGCCCGCAGCGACTGGCCGCCCGCCCCGATTTGCCCACCGTGGCTGAAGCCGGCTTTCCTGGCTTTGACGCTCTGGCCTGGAACGGCCTGTTTGCACCCGCCGGCATCAGCGCAGATATCGTCAAGCGCATCAACGCTGACGTCAACGCGGCCATGGCCGAGCCTGCATTCAAACAGAACATGGCCAAACAGGGCTTGATTCTGGGTGGCGGCTCGCCCGAGCAGTTCAAGTCCTTCATCGACAGCGAGTCCCGCAAATGGGGCGGCATCATCACCAAGGCCGGTATCAAGCTGGATTGAGTCGCCCGCAGGGGCTCTCAGGACTGAAGGCTTCTTTAAATGGAGTTGGTGCCGGAGAGATGAATCGATCACCCGACCTTCTCATTACGAATGAGTTGATCCCCGCTAAGTGCACAGGAACACTGAAGATTTTCAGCTGTGTCGCTCGACACTCGAGTGAGTGAAGATGGCCGTTCAAGTGTAGCCATTGCACCGGACGTGTCTCGTTTTTAGGGAGCAACTCCCCACCTGCTGCAAGTCCCCAAAGGCAACGGCATGGGGTCTATTGCCCCAGTGCCTTGGTGTGACCAAATCACAATTCAAGCTTCATTATAGTTTAAATCTATTAAAACCCAATATCGATAGTTTTATAAATTCACGGAACTTGGGAAAGAGAATTTGGGAGAGTGCCAGGTGAGGTGTGGACTGGGTCCAGAAAAGACTGGCGTGATAGAACTATTCTCGGAATAATAGGGAATAATCCGGATTATATAAGTAAGCACCCACTTATTTTCTTTTAAATTATGTATAAACAGTCCCAAAAAGCCACAAGTTTCAGATAAAGCTTTACCTGGGGCCACCGAGCCTTAAGCACAATAAAAGTGCTATATGGGTGGAGAGATCTAACTTTTATTGTGGCCGTACTTTGGACAAATCAAAAGGCAAATCAGATTTGGAGTTTGAATATTTGATCGTTGGTTTTGACACGGAATTTAAAACCTCAGATGCGCCAATCAGGCACAGTGATTTACGATTGGAAGATACCCAAATTAAGAACCTGATCTTATCATATCAATTTTCAGCAAAATTGGGCGATTTTGCTTGGGAGGGCATTTGTTGCCCCAAAGATGGTGAGCGGATAACCCTGGGTGAGTTCATGGTGTTTGTGCTGGGTGAGGGTCGAAAGCAAAACCCCAAACTGGTGTTCCCGAAGAAGATTTATTTGGTTGGGCACTTCACCAGAGCCGACATACCAGCGTTCGCTGATTTTGCTGAGTTAACAGGTTTCATGACCAACGTGAGATCTACTTTCTTGTCGACTGATACGCCTATCGGTGTATCGATTGATTTTGAGGATAAAGAAGAAAACGTTGCCTTAAATGTTTTTATTAGAGACACGATGCTTTTAACCCCTGCTGCATCGAAAAGTTTAAAAGCTTTGGGTGAGTTGGTTGGAATTCCAAAATTGATGCTTTCAGAAAATCCGGATGAGCAAAAGTTCATGATTAGAAATATGGACTTGGTGCGACATGATAATTGGGATCTTTTCAGACGATATGCGATCAATGATGCGCATATCTGCCTGAAGTATATTGAAATGCTGATAGTGCGATACAAGTCGTTGACTGGGAAAAATGGTATCCCGGTAACACTAACGTCAATTGGTGTAGAGTTATTGATGGCGGACTGGAAGGAGCGATATAAAGATGATCAATTCGTTCAAGGTCGTGAAATTGTAAAAGAGAAATATTGGAAAAAGAAACAAGGTGGCTATAACAATTTCAAAAAATCGGTTCTGATCGAGGAGGTCTATAGGCATAGAGAATTTGTGACAGAGTGTTATCACGGAGGAAGAAATGAGCAGTTTTGGTTTGGCCCTAGCTATGAGGGTAACTGGACCGACTTTGATTTGGTAAGCGCCTATCCAACAGCCATGGCGCTCATTGGAAAACCTCATTGGAAAGAAATACGTCATTGTAT
>JBIKHX010000283.1:0-3597 GCA_044361945.1 Polaromonas sp.
ACCGTCGTAGCCAGCGCGAAGACCAGCTGGACCGCGTTTACAAGACAACGCGCGAAAAATACGAGGCGGCGATCAAAGACATTCGCGATTGCTACGAACGCGGCCAGCCCGTGCTGGTGGGTACCACCTCGATTGAAAACTCCGAGATCATCGACCAGCTGCTTGAAAAAGAAAAACTGCCGCACCAGGTGCTCAACGCCAAGCAGCACGCGCGCGAGGCAGACATCGTGGCACAGGCCGGACGCTCCGGCATGATCACCATTGCCACCAACATGGCCGGTCGCGGTACCGACATCGTGCTGGGCGGCAATGTCGAGAAACTGATCGAGGCTGTGGAAGCCGATGAGGCGCTGGACACCGGCGCCAAAGAAGCTGAAATTATCCGGCTGCGCGCCCAATGGCAGGCCGACCACGAAAAAGTCAAATCGCTGGGTGGCTTGCGTATCATCGCGACTGAGCGCCATGAATCGCGTCGCATTGACAACCAGTTGCGCGGACGCTCCGGCCGTCAGGGCGACCCCGGCTCATCGCGGTTTTATCTGAGTCTGGATGATCCTCTGATGCGAATCTTTGCGGGTGACCGCGTCAAGTCCATCATGGAGCGGCTGAAAATGCCGGACGGTGAGGCCATTGAGGCGGGTATCGTCACACGCAGCATTGAGTCCGCGCAGCGCAAGGTCGAGGCCCGCAACTTTGATGTACGCAAGCAATTGCTGGAGTACGACGACGTTTCCAATGACCAGCGCAAGGTGATTTACCAGCAGCGCAATGACATCATGGACGCAAAAAGCCTGCAAGGGCAGATCGCTTCGCTGCGAGAAGGTTGTTTTGCCGATCTGACTCGTCAGTATGTGCCGATGGAAAGCGTTGAAGAGCAGTGGGACATTGCTGCGTTGGAGACCGTTTTGCGCGATGAGTGGCAGCTCGAGGTGCCGCTGCGCGAAGAAGTGGCGGCAGCCACAGCGATCACCGACGATGATCTGCTGGAAAAAGTGTTGGCAGCGGCCAATGCGGCTTTCAGCGCCAAGGTTGAGAGTGTGGGTGAAGAGAGCTTCGTACAGTTCGAGCGCATGGTGTTGCTGCAAAGCATAGACACGCACTGGCGTGACCATTTAAGCTCGCTCGACTACCTGCGTCAGGGCATTCATTTGCGCGGTTATGCCCAGAAGCAACCCAAGCAGGAATACAAGCGCGAAGCCTTTGAGTTGTTCGGGCAGTTGCTCGACAGCGTCAAAAACGAAGTCACCAAGACCTTGATGACGATCAAGGTGCAGTCCAGCGAGCAGCTGGAACAGGCGGCCGAAGAGATGGAGGCGCGTGCTGAAAAAATTGCAAACGTCACTTACATCGCGCCGACAGAGACTGGCGAGGTGCAAGTCATTTCCGGCCTTGACGCACAAGGCCAAGCGCTGCCAACCGACCTCTTTGCACGCGTTGGGCGCAACGATCCCTGCCCATGCGGTTCCGGCAAAAAATTCAAAATGTGCCACGGTAAATTGAGTTGAGATTGCCATTTTTTGCGCAGATGTGCATGCTTGGATGTCACGCTCGAGTGCCAGCGATAACCTTGATGGATGGAGATTCCCATGCCCGTGAACTTGGTTGCCACGCCTGCTGCTGAACTTTTCCCTGTGCCGGGCTTGCGCTGGGGTATTGCCGAGGCGGGAATTCGCAAGGCTGGCCGCAAGGATTTATCGGTGCTGTTGCTCGACGAAGGCAGCGTGGTGGGCGGGGTCTTCACGCAAAACCGTTTTTGTGCAGCCCCAGTGCAGATTTGCCGCGAACACCTGGGCTTGCATGGCGGCCTCACCCAGGGCATACGCGCCATGCTCATCAACACCGGCAACGCCAATGCCGGCACGGGTGCAGATGGTTTGATGCGCGCGCGCGCCAGCTGCATTGCGCTGGCCCAGCAACTCAATGTATCGCCAGAGCAGATATTGCCTTTTTCTACCGGCGTGATCATGGAGCCTTTGCCGCATGATCGAATTGCCGCCGGCCTGCCCGCGGCTCTGGCCGACGCCAGGCAGGACAATTGGGCCCGCGCCGCCGAGGCCATCATGACCACTGACACGGTGGCCAAAGCTTTTTCCAAGCGCATCAAGCTGGGCGGTGCCAGCGTCACCATCACCGGCATCAGTAAAGGCGCTGGCATGATTCGTCCGAACATGGCTACCATGCTCGGATTCATGGCCACCGACGCCTGTGTCTCGCAGGCGCTGATGGCGCAACTAGCCCATGAGCTGGCCGAAGGATCTTTCAACCGCGTCACTGTAGATGGTGACACTTCGACCAATGATTCTTTCGTCATCATAGCCACGCATCAGGCCCGGCATCCGCCGATTGAGTCCCTGGACAGCGCTGACGGCCGCGCCCTCAAGGCAGCCATGCTGGAGATTGCACAAAAGTTGGCGCAAGCCATCGTGCGCGACGGCGAAGGCGCCACCAAATTCATCACCATTCGCGTTGAGGGCGGACGCACCGGCCAGGAGTGCCGCCAGGTGGCTTATGCCATTGCGCATTCACCGCTGGTCAAAACTGCTTTTTTTGCCAGCGATCCCAACCTGGGCCGTATTCTGGCAGCCGTTGGCTACGCAGGCATAGATGATCTGGACCAGACGCTGATCGACTTGTACCTGGACGATGTGCTGGTAGCGCAACACGGTGGTCGCCACCCTGCGTACGTGGAAGCGGACGGACAGCGCGTGATGAAGCAAAGCGAAATTCTGGTGCGTGTTCGGCTGGGCCGCGGTGATGCGGTCGATACCGTCTGGACTTGCGACCTGTCGTATGACTACGTCAAGATCAACGCTGACTACAGAAGTTAAACCCATGAATGAGTCTTTTGAACGCCTGATGGCGCGTGTCGAAACCCTGATCACGCGCATTGAATCCGTGTTGCCGCAGCCTTTGAGCGCGCCCGACTGGCATGCCTCGGTGGCTTTTCGCTATCGCAAGCGCAGCTCTGGGCACGGCAGTCTGGAGCCGGTCAAGCATCTGGGCAGCATGGGCCTGGACGACCTGAAAGAAATCGACGAGCAAAAAGATAAGATCCGGCGCAACACCGAGCAGTTTGTCAGTGGCGTGCCTGCCAACAATGTTTTGCTGACCGGCTCGCGTGGCACCGGCAAGTCGTCGCTCATCAAGGCCTGCTTGAACGCGTATGCCGCGCGCGGCTTGCGGCTGATTGAGGTCGACAAAGCCGACCTCACTGATTTACCCGATATTGTTGAGCTCGTTTTTGACCGGGCAGAAAAATTCATCATCTATTGCGACGACCTCAGCTTTGAAGAAGGCGAGTCGGGCTACAAGGCGCTCAAGTCGATTCTGGACGGCTCGATTGCAGCCGCTACGCCTAATGTGCTGATCTACGCCACCAGCAACCGGCGCCATTTGCTGCCAGAGTACATGGCCGAAAACCTCACTTACACGCACACCGACGACGGTGAAGTGCATCCTGGTGAAGTGGTTGAAGAAAAAATTTCGCTCTCCGAGCGCTTTGGTTTGTGGGTGAGTTTTTACCCTTTCAGTCAGGACGAGTACCTGAGCATCGTGGCGCAGTGGCTGTCTTCTTTCGGCGTCAGTCCTGCGGACATT
>JBIKHX010000296.1:0-3488 GCA_044361945.1 Polaromonas sp.
GTGGGCGCTGGAGCGCGGCTCGCGCAGCGGCCGCGTGGCCTATCAGTTTGCCCGCGACTACGCCGGCCAGCACACCAAGGCATGAGCGTGCTGGTGGCCGACGCCGGCAGCCCGCGCGAGGGCGGCGCTGCCCGTCAGGTGGTGGATGTCGCCGTCGGGGTTTTGTTGCGCAGCAATGGTGAATTTTTGCTGACATCGCGTCCACCCGGTAAGGTCTATGAGGGCTACTGGGAGTTTCCGGGCGGCAAACGCGAAGCTGGCGAGACCGTTGAGGCGGCCCTGCGCCGCGAACTGCAGGAAGAAATCGGCATCAACATCGGTGCCGTGCAAGCCTGGCGGGTTGAACTGGTGGACTACCCGCACGCACTGGTGCGTTTAAATTTTTGCAAGGTCTTTGAATGGACGGGCGAATTGACCATGCGCGAAGGACAGGCCTTTGCATGGCAAACACTGCCTGTGAAGGTGCAACCGGTGTTGCCCGGCACCGTGCCGGTGCTGGCTTGGTTTGCCCGGGAGCGCGGCTTCCCGGGCGCTACGCACCATGCCGGACCCCAAGGCCAGGCGCAGCAGCCCAAGCCTTGAAGTTTGCTGCAAGGACTCTCAGCTCAATTTAGTTTTGAGAAAGCTTGCAATATCGGCCGCCGGCACCTGGCTGGACGCGGCATCGCGGCGGTGCTGGTACTCCACATGGCCTTCTTTGAGGCCGCGGTCGCCGATGGTGACGCGGTGGGGCACGCCGATCAGTTCCCAGTCGGCAAACATGGCACCGGGTCGCTCGCCGCGGTCGTCCAGAATGACGTCCACGCCGGCTGCCATCAGGGCGTCGTAAAGGGCGGAGGCAGCCGTCTGCACGTCGGGAAAACGGTCCGGGCTGATCGGGCAGATTACCACGGTGAAAGGCGCGATGGCGTCAGGCCAGATGATGCCGCGCTCGTCGTGGTTTTGCTCGATGGCGGCAGCCGGCAGGCGCGTGATGCCGATGCCGTAGCAGCCCATCTCCATGAACTGCGGCTTGCCGTTTTCAGCCAGAAAAGTGGCGTTCATGGCCTGGCTGTATTTGGTGCCCAGGTAAAACACGTGACCCACTTCGATGCCCCGCTCAATCGACAGCGGACCCTGACCGTCGGGTGAGGGGTCACCCGCCACCACATTGCGCAGGTCGGCCACCATGGCCGGCTCGGGCAGGTCGCGACCCCAGTTGACGCCGGTGAGGTGAAAGTCGACTTCGTTGGCGCCACAGACCCAGTCGCTCATGACGGCGACTTCGCGGTCCACCACCAATTGCACAGGCTTGAGCAGATTGAGCGGGCCCAGGTAGCCGGGCTGGCAGCCGAAGTGCGCTTCGATCTCGGCCAGCGTGGCGAACCTGAAACCAGCCAGGCCGGCGACCTTGCCGACCTTGACTTCGTTCATGTCGTGGTCGCCGCGCAGCAGCAGCAGCCAGACCCGGGTTTTCAGCACTTCGCCGGCAGCGCCCAACTCGTCGGTGGCCAGCACCAGCGACTTGACCGTGCTGTGCAGCGGCAGGGCCAGCAGTTCGGCGACGTCGGCGCAGGTGCTCTTGCCGGGGGTGGCGGTTTTGGCCATGGCTTGCGCAGGGCTCCGGCGCGGGCCGGACGGCGCCAAGGCTTCGGCTTTTTCCATGTTGGCCGCGTAGTCGCTGCCGGGGCAATAGACGATGGCGTCTTCGCCGGTGGCCGCGATCACCTGAAACTCTTCACTCAGGTCGCCGCCGATGGCGCCGCTGTCGGCGGCCACGGCGCGGTAACGCAGACCGAAGCGGTCAAAAATCTTGCGGTAGGCGGCCGCCATCACCTGGTAGCTGGCCTTGGCCGCAGTCTGGTCGCGGTCAAAGCTGTAGGCGTCCTTCATGATGAATTCGCGCCCGCGCATCAGGCCAAAACGCGGCCGGCGTTCGTCGCGAAATTTGGTCTGGATCTGGTAGAAATTCTTGGGTAGCTGCTTGTAGCTGCGGATGTCCTGGCGCACCACGTCGGTGATGACTTCTTCGCTGGTGGGTTGCACCACGAAGTCGCGGCCATGGCGGTCTTGAATGCGCAGCAACTCAGGCCCCATTTTTTCGAAGCGGCCGGTTTCCTGCCAGAGCTCGGCCGGCTGAATCACCGGCATAGTCATTTCAATGGCGCCGGCGCGGTTCATTTCCTCGCGCACGATGGCTTCAACCTTGCGAATCACGCGCAGGCCCATGGGCATGTAGTTGTAAATGCCGGCGCCCAGCTTTTTGATCATGCCGGCACGCATCATGAGCTGGTGGCTGACGACTTCGGCGTCGGCGGGTGCTTCTTTGAGCGTGGAAATGAAGAACTGCGAAGCTTTCATGCGGGTATGTTTTCCAGGGGTGGGCGACTGCGGCCGGCAGCAGGCTTGGCGCTTGGGCTTGTGCTGTGCATAATGGGCTCAGTTTAAAAAATTTGAGGTTTGATTATGCTCGACCGCGATGGCTTCAGGCCTAACGTCGGGATCATCTTGCTCAACCAGAAAAGTCAGGTGTTTTGGGGCAAGCGTATCCGCACCCACTCATGGCAATTCCCGCAAGGCGGCATCGACCGGGGCGAAACCCCTGAGCAAGCCATGTTTCGCGAATTGCATGAAGAAGTGGGGCTGCATCCGCAGCATGTGCAGGTGCTTGCCCGGACCCGTGACTGGTTGCGCTACGAGGTGCCTGACCGGTTTATCCGCCGTGATGCGCGCGGACATTACAAGGGCCAGAAGCAAATCTGGTTTCTGCTGCAACTGGTCGGCCACGACTGGGACTTGAGTTCGATGCCTGGCGCTGGAACGAGTACTGGGTGCCGCTCGATGTGGTGGTCGAGTTCAAGCGTGGCGTCTATGAAATGGCGCTGACCGAGCTTTCCCGCTTCGTACCCCGTCTGGATGCACGGGCCGATTTGCGTGTCGATCAACGCAGTCGCTATGCACGCAGCAGCCCCAGAGCACGTGACGGCGGTAGTCAAAACACGGGTGTTGAGGCGCCGCAGCGCAGTCCTTTTCCTGCCATGGAGCTGCCGCCCGGCGCCAGTTTTGACCCCGATCCGCACACCAATTTTGAGCCGGCCAGCGATGACAAGCCCTGAGGCCCGGGCGCCAATTAGCGGCTGAGCACCAGGTTGGTCCGGTGGACCATTTCCGGCTCGCCCGTGTAGCCCAGCAGGCGCTCAAATTCTGCCGAAGATTTGCCGCAAATCAGTCTGGCTTCAGCACTGGTGTAGTTGGCCAGGCCGCGGGCAATCTCAAGGCCCGTATCGTCGCGCACAGCAATCACATCGCCGCGCGAAAACTCGCCTTGCACAGAGGTCATCCCAATGGGCAGCAGGCTTTTGCCTTCGTCACGTACCTTGACCACAGCGCCGGCATCGACCGTCACCGAGCCGCGCATCTGCAGATGATCGGCTATCCACTGCTTGCGCGCTTGATTTTTGGCCGTTTGCGCCACCAGCAGCGTTCCTATGGCTTCTCCCCGCGACAGG
>JBIKHX010000095.1:0-7066 GCA_044361945.1 Polaromonas sp.
AAATGAACACTGACGCCGCCTGGTACTACCCCGAGCCGAAGTACGAAGCCGAGAGCATCAAAGACCGCGTGGCTTTCTGGAAGGGCGTGAAGATCGAGCCCTGATCTATTCGCGCACGTCCGCCACAGGGTTCAGACCAAAGTCAGCCCGCGCCAAATACGCCAGCACCCGCCGGGCCGCCTCTTCCGGCGACGTCAGCTGCCCGCCCTGATGCAGGCCGGCAAATCCGCTGCGATCCGGAAACAGCGCATCGTCTGTGCTGCGCAGCTGCACCTGCATGTCCGTGTCGATCACGCCCGGCGCCAGCGAGCAGACTTTGGCCCCCCGGGGTTTGAGCGCCTCGTCCAGCGCCATGCAGCGCGTGAAATGGTCCATGCCGGCTTTGGCTGCGCAGTAAGCTGATTGCGAAGCCATGGCCCGGCGGCCCAGGCCCGATGAAATATTCAAAATCTTGCGCGTACCCGGCCAGTTGCCGGTGGCGTTCAAAAAAACCGCGCACAACTGCATTGGCGCTTCCAGTCCCACGCGCAGTGCATGCGCCAGGTCAGCTGGATCGCTCAGGCTAAGCGGCGCAATCGGCGGTATCACGCCGGCGTTGTTGATCAGGGTGGCAGTTGCAAATTCTGTGCCTTTTTGAGCCTTTAGCCAGGCCTGCAGCCGTTGGCTGACAGCTTGGCCTTGCGTCAGGTCTTCGGTCCACTGCAGCAGGTCAGCACCCAGTGCCTGTGCATGTTCAGCGAGTTGGGCGTTCACCTGCCTGGAGACGCACAAGAGCGTGTTGCCGGGTGCCAGTAACTGCGTGGCCATGGCCAGGCCCATGCCGCGTGATGCGCCTGTGAGTATGGTGAGTTGTGCTTGTGTCATAGGGATTTCCGTCAAAAAGAAGCGGGGCTGGTGAACTGCAAGGATGCACCTGTGACCGGGTGCGCAAAGGCCAGCGCACAGGCATGCAAGTGCAAGCGCTGTGTCGGGGCGATGCTTTCCCCGCCATACAGTGCGTCACCCAAAATCGGGTGACCCAGCGCTTGCAAATGCACGCGCAGCTGGTGCGAGCGCCCTGTCAAAGCCTCGAGCAGCAGCCGTGTGGTGCCGGCTTGCGGGTCACGGCTTTCAATGCGCCAGCGCGTCTGGCTGGATTTGCCCAAGGCTTGGTCAATGATGCGCAGCGGCCGGCGCGGCCAGTCGGCGGCAATCGGCAAGTCGATCAGGCCCCAGCCCTGCAATGCGTCTGCCGCATCTGGTGTACGAGGCGGCTCGGCCATCAGCCCCTGCACCACGGCGATGTAGTGTTTGTGAACACGCCGCTCGGCAAAAGCCAGGCTCAAGTGCTGCTGCGCGCTCAGCCCTCTGGCCATCAGCAGCAGTCCCGATGTCGCCATGTCGAGTCGATGCACCACCAGCGCATCCGGGTAGTGCGCTTGCACGCGTGCGCTCAGGCAGTCTTGTTTGTCGGCCCCCCGCCCGGGCACGGACAGCAGGCCTGCGGGTTTGTCGAGTACCAGCAGGCAATCGTCCTTGAAGTGAAACTTCAAAGGGACTTCAGGACTGGACAGATGGGGTGGCACGCTTTTGCTCGCGCAGCATAAAAAGGTAAAGGCTTTCAACCTTCTCGCGTGCCCAGGGGGTTTTACGCAAAAACTTCAGGCTCGATGCCACGCTGGGGTCCAGCACAAAGCAGCGTATCTGGATGCGCTGGCCCAGTTCTTCCCAGCCGTAGTGGGCGGCCAGCGCGGTGACGATGGCCTCTAGCGTGAGTCCGTGCAATGGGTTGCCGCGTTGCGCAGTCGGCCTTGTGATGCCGGCATCCGGGGCAGGCGTGCCGGCTTCTGGCGTGGGCTTCACGACCCTTATTTGTTTTTCAGCTTGCCGCGCACCGGCACCACGGTGACGACGGTGGGACGCACAGCGTCCGGCGAAACAGTTTTAGGTGGCGATGTGTCTTTCTTGGGTTTCTTGACCATCTTCTGGGATTGTTGACCTTTTGCCATGGTGTGCTCCTGTGGGTTGGCTGCGGGCCTGCTGCCCGTATTTCTTATTATCGTTGCAATAATGACTGGCCTTCGCCGGCAGGCTGCACTGTTAAGCTGCAGCGTCATGGCCTTGCACAGTTTTTCTGACTTGACCCGCCAGACGGCCTTCATGCGCCTTTGGTATTCGCGGCTGGCCAGCATCAGTGGCCAGCAGATGTTGATGGTCGCCGTGGGCTGGCAAATGTACGAGCTGACCGGCAGTGCCTGGGACTTGGGTCTGGTCGGCTTGTTTCAATTTTTGCCGGCCTTGCTGCTGACGCTGGTGGCCGGTCATGTGGCTGACCGCCTGCACCGCGCGCGCATTGTGTTGGTTTGTCTGTTGGTTCAGGGTCTGGTGGCCTTGGTCTTGATGGCAGCCACCGAAGGACTGTTCGCCGTCGGCCCCTGGGCCTCGCGTGAGCTGCTACTGGGCTTGTCGGTGGCCCTGGGCGCAGCGCGAGCCTTTCAAATGCCAGCACAGCAGGCCTTGATGCCGCAACTCGTTCCGCCTGAATTGCTCTCGCGTGCCATGGCTTTTAGCGCCGGCGGCATGCAGACTGCCGTTATTGGCGGGCCGGCGCTGGGCGGCTTGATTTTTGTGGCCGGTGCCACGACGGTGTATGCGAGCTGCGCAGGCTTGTTCTTAATCGGATGTGTTTTGATGTCTCGCGTGCGCTATGTGCATCTGGCTCCGCCGGATGAGCCGGTGACCATGCGCACCTTGCTGGCAGGCTTGGTTTTTGTCTGGCAGCGCAAGGCCTTGCTGGGCGCGGTGTCGCTGGACTTGTTTGCGGTGCTGCTGGGTGGTGCCACAGCCTTATTGCCCCTTTTTGCCAAAGACATCCTGATGGTCGGCCCCTGGGGTCTGGGCCTGTTGCGCGCCGCGCCTGCGCTTGGCGCAGTCATCATGTCGGCCCTGCTCACGCGTTGGCCTCTGCAGCGGCGTGTGGGTTATCGCATGTTGGGGGCGGTGGCAGTTTATGGTTTGTGCATGGTGGTTTTTGGCCTGTCCACCAGTTTTGCTTTGTCACTCCTTGTGCTGGCGCTGTCCGGCGCTGCTGACATGGTTAGCGTGGTGGTGCGCCAGACCCTGGTGCAAATGGAAACGCCCAATGAAATGCGCGGCCGAGTCAGTGCCGTTAACTCTGTCTTCATCGGTGCTTCCAATCAGCTGGGCGAGTTTGAGTCGGGTGCCACGGCTGCTGTGATGGGGCCGGTAGGCTCTGTGGTGCTGGGCGGCGTGGGAACGCTGCTGATTGCTGCGGCCTGGCTGCGTTATTTTCCGGACCTGGCCCGGCGCGACCGGCTTTGAAGCTGACCTCGTTTTAGCGCTAGGATCCGCTGCGTGCGCGGTTCACATCGAGCGCAGAAACCTAGCCGGGCGCAGCAATTTGTATCAACAGGTCCGACTCAGGGTAGGCCACACAAGACAAAAACAAGCCATCGGCTTTTTCTTCAGCGCTCAGACCGGGCCAGGCCATGCGGTAGCTGACGCGGCCGCTGTGCAAGCGGCACAGGCAAGTGCGACACACACCGTTGCGACACGAACTCGGCAGCGCAAACCCGCTGTTCAGGGCCGACTGCAACACAGTCTGATCAGCCGGCGCAGCAAACTCATCGCTTTGGGGCTGGATGCAGATCTTGAAGCTGGCGCAAGGAAGTAATAGGTGGCTCATGACAAGCTCCAATTTAACCTGTGCCGGAACTTTGTGGATGGGCCTTGTCTGGCATTTACATTTGCGGCGACAATTCTGCTTCTTTTTCAAAAATCCTGATCTGCTCAGGTATCACGTTTAAACTCAAATTTCCATGTCCAGTTACCAAGTTCGACCCGCTACCGTTCGCGATGCCAAGACCATCGCTCAAATTCATGTTGCCTCTGCCCAGGCTGCTTACCAGGGGCTTTTGCCCGACGAGCAGCTTGCTGCGCCCTCTGTCGAAAAACGCCAGGCCCTGTGGCGCGAAGCCATCGAGTACAGCGAGCCGCAAGTGCAAGTGGTTTGCAAAGACGACGAGATCGTTGGCTTTGTCGGCTTTGACCGCTCGCGCGACAAGGGCACGCCCTCGACCATGGGTGAGATCTGGTCTTTGTATGTCTTGCCGGCCGATTGGGGGCAGGGCGCCGGCGTGGCGCTGTGGGACGCGGCCCATGACGGTCTCAAGGAAGAGGGTTGCACGAGTGTCAGCGCCTGGGTGCCTGTGCGCAACGAGCGCGCCATGCGCTTTTTTGAGCATGCCGGTTTCAAGCGTGAGATGACCTCGCTCAAAACCGTGCCCGTGGGCACGGCGCGGCTGGAAGAAATCCGCCTCAAACGCACGCTGGCTTGAGCATGTGCCGGGGCTTGCCTTGCGCAGCGCCAATCCCGGCCCCGCGCACATGATCAGCCCCAAGCCGACTCCGCTTGTTTTACTCGCGCCCATGGAAGGGCTGCTGGACTTTGTGCTGCGCGACATCCTGACGCGCGTCGGCGGCATTGACCGCTGCGTCTCTGAGTTCATTCGCATCACTGACCAGCTGCTGCCCGAACGCGTCTTTATCCGCGTGGTGCCTGAGTTGCTTAACGGCAGCCGCACGCCGGCCGGTGTGCCGGTGCGTGCGCAACTGCTGGGTTCGGAC
Organism: Polaromonas sp.; assembly: GCA_044361945.1. Classification (GTDB taxonomy): domain Bacteria; phylum Pseudomonadota; class Gammaproteobacteria; order Burkholderiales; family Burkholderiaceae_C; genus Polaromonas. Next base: position 4,627 of record JBIKHX010000095.1, read on the forward strand.
GCCGCTTGCATGGCAGACAACGCTGCCCGGCTGGCGGCCATGGGCTCGGCCGGCATAGACCTGAACTTCGGATGTCCAGCAAATATTGTCAACCGCCACGGCGGTGGCGCCGCTTTATTGCAAGACCCTGAACATGTCGGCCGCATTGTGGCCGCGGTGCGCCGCGCTGTACCGGCGGAGATACCGGTGTCGGCCAAGATGCGACTGGGCTTTCATGACGATGCGCTGGCCGAAGATTGTGCCCGCGCTATTGACGAGGCCGGCGCCAGCGAGCTGGTGGTGCACGCCCGCACCAAAGCCGATGGCTACCGCCCCCCCGCGTATTGGGAGCGCATCGCCGACATCCGGCAGGTGGTGAGCCTGCCGGTGGTGGCCAATGGGGAGATATGGACACTGGCCGATGCCGTGCGTTGCCGCGAAGTCAGTGACTGCGACATGCTGATGATTGGGCGCGGCGCCGTGGCCGACCCCGGCTTGGGGCTGGCGATTCAGCACAGCTACCAGGCCGACGCTCACACCGGCTTGGCGTGGGCTGCGCTGCTGCCACATATCGCTGAGTTTTGGCAACTGGTCTGTACTCGCTTGGACGCACGCTCACGCGCCGGGCGCCTGAAGCAGTGGCTTAATTTTCTGCGCCGTCGTTACCCGCAGGCCGAGACGGCCTACCAGCAGCTCAAAACTGTCAACGACCCGGCGCAGATAGACGCCTGGCTGGCGCGGCAGCCTGACTCAGCCTTGGCGCCTGAGGCCTTGACCACCTTGGCCATGCACTCATAGACCTGCGTGAGTAGGCGTTCAAGCAGCAGCGGGTCTTTGAGCAGTTTGCTCACGACGGCGATCACGGCATGGGCACGGCCCGAGATCACCTCCTTGATCTCTTCGCCGGTGCCCTTCAGGGGCAGGTTTTCAGTTGACGCAAATTTGGTCGGCCAGCCGGCGCATGAAGCGCTCGCACCAGGCCAGTTGCGACAGCTCGACCCATTCGTTGGGCTGGTGCGCCTGCGCAATGTGGCCAGGGCCGCACACGATGGTCGGCACACCGGCCTGGTGAAACAACGCAGCTTCCGTGCCAAAGGAAACCTTGCCCGCGCCGCTGCTGCGGTCACTGCCCGCGCAGGTGAAGCACAGCCGGGCGATCTCGCTGTCGGCATCAGTTGCAAAACCTGGCAGCACCGAATTGAGCTTGTGGGTGATGCCGGTGTCCGCGGCCACCGCCTGCATGGCCGGCAGCAGGCTGTCGGCAAAAGCCTTGGCCTGGGCAAACAGGGCTTCGGGCGAGTTCATGTGGTGATGGCGGATTTCCCAGGTGACATCGCAGTCGCGCGGAATGATGTTGAGTGCGGTGCCGCCGTGGATCACGCCGGTGTGGATGGTGGTGTGCGGTACGTCATAGATCGGGTCGAAGGGACCTTCTTGGACCAGCGTGCGGTGCATGGACTTGAGGTGCGCCACGAACTCGCAGGCGATCTCGACCGCGTTGACACCCTGCGGTGTGAGCGAAGAGTGCGCTTCAAAACCGCGTACGGAGGTCTTGTAGGCGTGCTTGCCTTTGTGCGCCACCACCACCTGCATGCCGGTGGGCTCGCCCACGATGCAGCCGGCCGGCTGGTAACCCGAAGCCAGCATGTCGGCGATCAGCCGGCGCACACCGATGCAGCCGACTTCTTCGTCATAGCTGAAGGCCAGGTGCAGCGGCCGCTTGAGTTTGCGTTGGAGCAACTCGGGCACCATCATCAAGGCGGTGGCGCCGTAGCTTTTCATATCGGTTACGCCGCGGCCGTACAGACGGTCGCCGATCAACTGCGCCACAAAGGGATCGGTGTCCCAGGGCTGACCGTCCACCGGCACCACATCGGTGTGGCCCGAGAGCACCAGGCCGCCGATTTTGGTTTCACCGTTGTCGGCGGGCAAGGTGGCCCACAGATTGGCCTTGAGGCCACTGTCGTCATAGGTGCGCGAGCATTCAATGCCCAACGCTTCGAGGTAGTTCTGCGTCCACTCGATGATGGGTAAGTTGCTGTCCCGGGAGACCGAGGCAAACGATATCCATTTTTCGATCAGCGGCAGCGAGGCCAGATCGCTGGCTTGCACGGACGGCAAGGCTGAGGCGGGGAGGGGAGCGTTCATGTAAAGACCTTTCTTGACCCTGCGGCTGGGAAATTATGACAGGCCGGTTGCCGAGCCTTTGCCCTTGCGGTATGTGCCGGGCTGGGGCTTGCCTGCCCCGTGCTTGAATGTCATGGGCGCCGATTAAAATGCCCGAGCCAGCGGTTTGATGCTGGCTTTTTTTAAATCTCAACTTCCGCCACGCCCGGCGAGCTCGCGCATGTCACTTCAAGTTCTAGAAGCCCAAACCGGCGAAAACCCGGTTGCCACAGTGTTGATACTGCACGGACTGGGCGCTGATGGTCGGGATTTTTTGCCTGTGGCTGAGCAGCTC
>JBIKHX010000096.1:0-7014 GCA_044361945.1 Polaromonas sp.
CGGGTAATGGGTATCACCCAGAGTCACAATGCAGCGGTCCTGCCCTTGCGCCAGCCAGTCCAGGGTACTGGCCAGCAGCGCCGGCAAGGCCTCGGGCACGGTCTCGATGGCGCGGCGCAAGCGCTCGCTTGCATGCCCTCTCAAAGCGCCCGGGTCGGCTTCAAAAATCGCTTGCGGCAGGCCATAAGCCGCCAACAACTGCCGCGCGGTTTCGTTGCCCACGCCCTCTGTCAGGAATAACCGTAGCCAGGCGCTTAATTCATTGGCCTTATCGCTGCTCAAGTGGTGGCTAAACATGCGGCATCTCCGGGTTGAATAAAGTGAGTACCTGTAGGTTAATTTATTTCCTTTTAAAGCGCCAACAACTTTAAAAATGAGTTCAATAGAATGAATCGTCCTTTGGCCGGCCAAGCGCGCCAATCTGACCGAAAATAGGGACTGCTTTTTTCAGACCTCACGCCCGATGACCCAACTGACCATTCTTCGATACCCGGACCCTCGCCTGCACACCGTCGCCAAGCCGGTGGCTGATGTCAACCAACGCCTGTCTCAACTGGTGAGTGACATGTTTGAAACCATGTATGAAGCCGCCGGCATTGGCTTGGCGGCCACTCAGGTGGACGTGCATGAACGCCTGATCGTCATTGACGTGAGCGAAAAACGCGACGAGCCCATGGTGTTGATCAACCCCGAGCTGGTGTGGCGCAGCGAGGAAACCCGGCTCGGCGAAGAAGGCTGCCTGTCGGTGCCCGGCATCTACGACGGCGTCGAGCGCTCTATCGCGGTGAAGGTGCAGGCACTCAACCTGGACGGCCAGCTGCAGACTTACGAAGCCGAAGGCATGCTAGCGGTGTGCATTCAGCACGAGATGGACCATTTGCTGGGCAAGGTGTTTGTTGAATACCTTTCGCCGCTCAAGCGCAACCGCATCAAGACCAAGCTGGTCAAACAAAAGAAAGACGAAGAGCGCGACGCTGCAGGCTAAGGCCGCCTGGAAGCCGCCGGCTTGGTGACGGCCACCTAGAATCGATGCATGCGCGTCATCTTTGCCGGTACCCCTGAATTCGCCCGCGTGGCTTTAGCGCATTTGCACGAGGCCGGCTTTGAGATCGCCCTGGTGCTGACACAGCCCGACCGCCCCGCCGGCCGCGGTATGAAACTGCAAGCCTCCGCCGTCAAACAGTGGGCCCAGGCCCACCAGATCCCCGTCGCCCAGCCGCGCAGCCTGCGCCTGGACGGCAAATACCCCGAGGACGCGGCAGCAGCACGCACCGTCATCGAAACAGCCCGCGCCGACGTGATGGTGGTCGCCGCCTACGGCCTGATCCTGCCGCAGTGGGTGCTTGACCTGCCCCGGCTTGGTTGTCTCAATATTCACGGGTCGGTGTTGCCGCGCTGGCGCGGCGCGGCGCCTATTCACCGGGCCATTGAAGCGGGTGACGCGGAGACCGGCGTGACCATCATGCAAATGGATGCCGGGCTGGACACCGGCGATATGCTGCTGAAGCAAACACTGCCCATCGGTCCGCAGGACACCACTGAGTCACTGCACGATGCACTGGCTGCACTGGGCGCCCGGTTGATCTTGCAGGCCTTGCAGCAGGCGCAAACCGGCGCTTTACAAGCCGTGGCCCAAGCTTCCGACGGTGTTTGCTATGCACACAAGATTGACAAGCGCGAAGCCGCGCTCGACTGGACGCAGCCGGCCAACACGCTGGCGCGCCGTGTGCGTGCCTTCAACCCTTTTCCGGTCGCCAGCAGCGTGCTGGGCGGCGAGACCATCAAGTTCTGGCGCGCCCAGGCACTGCCGCCGCACTCACGGCCCGCTCAGCCGGGGGAAGTTATCGCTGTCAGTACTGAAGGCGTCGACATCGCCACAGCGTCAGGCGTGCTGCGCGCCACACGGCTGCAAAAAGCAGGCGGCAAAGCGTTGGAGGCTGCCGACTTTTTGCATGGCTTTGCGCTGCACCCCGGTCAGATTTTTGCGGCGGCTAACCACACAGACGCATTGAAGTGAGCCCCTTTTGACTGCCTTGTTCAAACACCCTGAATTTCGCCTCGGCTTGAAAGACATGGCCAGCGTGGCGCCCGGTCTGGCGGCCTGGGGCCTGATGACCGGCGTCGCCATGGCCAAGTCGGGCATGAGTGGTTTTGAAGCGGTACTGATGACCTTGCTGGTGTTTGCCGGCAGCTCACAGCTGGCAGCTATACCGCTGCTGGCGGCGGGCGCACCCATGTGGGTGATTCTGGCCACCTCGTTTTGCGTGAACCTGCGCTTCATTGTTTTCAGCGCCCATCTGCGCGCTTACCTGATGCACCAGCCTTTGTGGCGGCGGCTGGTCAGCGGTTTTTTCACAGCCGATCTGAGCTATGTGTTGTTCACCAAACGCTATCCGCATCCCAGCGATGAAGCGCTGACTCGCCGCGCACAAGAAGCTTATTTGGCCGGTAATGCCGCCATGAGCTGGTCCGCCTGGGTGGGGCCCAGCCTGCTGGGCATTGTGCTGGCGCATTCGATTCCGCTGTCCTGGGGCCTGGGCTTTGCTGCCATTTTGGCGCTGCTGGGCATCTTGTGTTCGCTGGCCACAACGCGCCTGCGTGCCGTGTCGGCAGGCGTGGCCGGTGCGGCGGCCGTTGCCGCCTTTGCCCTGCCCCTCAAACTCAACATCCTGGTGGCGATTGCCGCTGCCGTGGCCGCCTGTCTGATGCTGGAAAAAATGCCGCAGCGCCGACCTGAGCACCCCAGCAACCCTGACTGACAGTACACGCTCATGAACCAAACCGATTTCTACACTGTGGCCACCATCGTCGGCATGGCCTGCGTCACGGTTCTCACACGCTGCTTCTTTTTGTTTTCGAGCAAGCCCTGGACCCTGCCCGCTTGGGCTCAGCGCGGCCTGCATTACGCGCCGATTGCAGCGCTGTCGGCAGTGATCGTGCCGGAGATGGTCATGACGCAAGGTCAGCTGATCGCTACCTGGCAGGACGCGCGCATTTTTGCCGTGCTGGCCGGCCTGGGCTGGTTCTACTGGCAGCGCGGCTTGCTGGGCACCATCATCGTCGGCATGGCGGTGTATTTGCCGCTGCATGTGGGCCTGGGCTGGTAAGAGCCGGCTCCTACAATCCGGCAGTTTTTTCAGCTGTTTTTCAACCTGTTTTACGCTTTTTTGCCAGCGAGCCTCGCTATGAACTTCATCCGCTTTTCTGATCTTTGCGCCAGTGGCCAGGTGGCCGGCCAGCGCGTGTTCATCCGCGCCGACCTGAACGTGCCGCAAGACGACAGCGGCGGCATCACCGAAGACACGCGCATCCGCGCTTCAGTACCGTGCCTGCAAATGGCGCTGGACGCTGGCGCTGCCGTCATGGTGACCTCGCACCTGGGCCGTCCCACCGAAGGTGCTTTCAAGCCGGCCGACTCTCTGGCGCCGGTGGCCCGGCGCCTGGGTGAATTGATGCAGCGCGAGATCCCGCTGGTGGCCCACTGGACTGAGGGCGTGGCCGTGCTGCCCGGCCAGATCGTCATGCTGGAGAATTGCCGCGTGAACCCCGGCGAAAAGAAAAACGACGAAGTGCTGGCGCGCAAGATGGCTGCGCTGTGCGATATTTTTGTGCATGACGCTTTTGGCACCGCGCACCGCGCCGAAGCCTCAACCTACGGCATTGCACAGTTTGCCAAAGTGGCTTGCGCCGGCCCGCTGCTAGCCGCCGAGATGGATGCGATTGCCAAGGCGCTGGCCCAGCCGCGCCGGCCGCTGGTGGCCATCGTGGCCGGCAGCAAGGTCTCAACCAAGCTGACGATTTTGCAGGCGCTGGCCGGCAAGGTGGACCAGCTCATCGTGGGTGGCGGCATTGCCAACACCTTCATGCTGGCCGCCGGTTTGAACATCGGCAAGAGCCTGGCCGAGCCCGGTTTGCTTGACGACGCCCGGGCCGTGATCGCCGCCATGAAAGCGCGTGGCGCCGATGTGCCGATTCCGACCGACGTGGTGACCGCCAAGACCTTTGCGGCCGACGCCGTGGCCACCGTGAAAGCCGCCGCCGACGTAGCTGGCGACGACCTGATTCTGGACATCGGCCCCGACACCACAGCCCGCCTGGCCGCCATGCTCAAGGCAGCCGGCACCATCGTCTGGAACGGCCCGGTCGGCGTGTTTGAGTTCGACGCGTTTGCTAAAGGCACCGAAGGCATTGCCCGCGCCATTGCCGACAGCAGCGCGTTTTCGATTGCCGGCGGCGGTGACACGCTGGCCGCGATTGCTAAGTACGGAATTGAAAAACAGGTGGACTACATTTCCACCGGCGGCGGCGCTTTTCTGGAAGTGCTGGAAGGCAAGACGTTGCCGGCTTTTGAGATTTTGCAAAAACGCGCCGCCAGTTAAAGGTCTGGTGCGCGACAAGCTGCGCATGCGGTACGCAGCCCTCGTACTGGCCTGGTAACTCGTTCGTGTAAGAATGGAAACTAAATTACACGGAAGACATCCTTATGCCCAGCCGCGCCACCAAGATCGTTGCCACCCTCGGCCCCTCGTCCAACCAGCCCGACATCCTTGAAAAGATGATCGCGGCCGGCGTCAACGTGGTGCGACTCAATTTCAGCCACGGCACGGCTGAAGACCACATCAAGCTGGCTGGACTGGTACGCGAAGCCGCCCAACGTGTCGGCCGCGAGGTGGCCATCATGGCCGATCTCCAAGGTCCGAAGATTCGCGTCGGCAAATTCACCGAGGGCAAGGTGATGCTGGTGGGCGGCGAAAAGTTTGTGCTCGACGCCTCACGCACCGAGCCGGGCGACATCAAAGGCGTAGGCCTGGACTACAAGGAACTGCCGCGCGACGTCAAAGCCGGCGATGTGCTCTTGCTCAATGACGGCCTGATCGTGCTGACGGTGGACGCCGTGCGCGGTGAGCAGGTTCACACCTCTGTCAAGCAGGGCGGTGTGCTGTCGAACAACAAGGGCATCAACAAGCAAGGCGGGGGCCTGACTGCCCCGGCGTTGACGGCCAAGGACATGGAAGACATCAAGACGGCCATGAGTTTTCAGGCCGACTATGTGGCGGTGAGCTTTCCCAAAAACGCCACCGACATGGAAATGGCGCGCCAGTTGTGCAACGTGGCCGCCGCACCTTACAAACACACGCCCGGGCTGATCGCCAAGATCGAGCGTGCCGAAGCCATTCCCAAGCTGGATGAAATTTTGCGCGTGAGCGACGGCATCATGGTGGCGCGCGGTGACCTGGCCATTGAAGTGGGCAACGCGGTGGTGCCGGCGCTGCAAAAGCGCATGATCAAAATGGCGCGCGCTGCCGACAAGCTGGTCATCACCGCCACGCAAATGATGGAAAGCATGATCAACAACCCGGTGCCCACGCGCGCCGAGGTGAGCGACGTGGCCAACGCCGTGCTCGACGGCACCGACGCCGTGATGTTGAGCGCCGAGTCGGCCGCCGGCCGCTTTCCGCTGGAGACCATTGAAGAGATGGCGAAGATTTGTGTGGAAGCCGAGAAGACCGAATACGCCGACCTCGAAGCCGATTTCACCGGCAAGACTTTCATGCGCATTGATCAGTCGATCGCCATGGGTGCGCTGATCACGGCGCACCACCTGGGCGCCAAGGCCATCGTGGCGCTGACTGACAGTGGCTCAACGCCGCTGTGGATGAGCCGGCATGACATTCGCGTGCCGATCTATGCGCTGACGCCGCGCCTGGCGACGCAGCGCAAGATGGCGCTGTACCGTAATGTGCGCCCGCTGCTGATGGACACCAGCGCCGACCGGGACACTGCGCTGGAGCAGGCCGAAGGCCATTTGCTGCGCCGGAACATTGTGCAAAGCGGCGACGTGTACGCGATCACCTGCGGCGAACCGATGGGCGCGCCGGGTGGCACCAACATGCTCAAGATCTGCCGGGTGGCTTGACGCTCTGAGTTCGGGTTTGGGTTCGGATTCGGGGAGGCGCAGTCGGAGTGGGGCCGGCTGCCTCATGCTGGGGTACCAGAAATCGGCTGCCGGCCCCACCCCAACTGCGCCATGTTGTGGCTGACGCCGTTTTCCTTTCTGTTCCCGTCATTCCTGCTTAGCCTGCCCTCGACCTGATCAGGGTGCAGGAATCTTCTGCGCACTTTCCCCCTGCATCCGGTGAGGGTCTGCGGCGGCAGCCGATTTCTGGTACCCCAGCATGAGGCTGCCGCCGCAGACCCTCACCGGTCCCCGCTCCCACACCCGAACCAGAACCCGGCCCCGCCCCCAACAACGGCAGGTAAAATCAAAACAGTTACCGCAAGGTTACGAACTCTCCAAAACACCCCAAGGGATTACTTCATGGCTCTCGTTTCCATGCGCGAATTGCTCGACCACGCCGCCGAGAACACCTATGGCATTCCGGCTTTCAACGTCAACAACCTTGAGCAGGTCCAAGCCGTGATGGAAGCAGCCAACGAAACCGGCGCGCCTGTGATTCTGCAAGCCAGTGCAGGCGCACGCAAATACGCCGGCGAGCCTTTCATCAAACATTTGATCCAGGCCGCGGTCGAAGCCTATCCGCACATTCCACTGGTCATGCACCAGGACCACGGCCAGAACCCCGGCGTTTGCCAGGGCGCGATGAACCTGGGTTTCAGCTCCGTCATGATGGACGGCAGTCTGGAGGCCGACGGCAAGACCATCGCCAGCTACGACTACAACGTAGAGGTCACCCGCCAGGTGGTCGACATGGCGCATAAGCTGGGCGTTACGGTGGAAGGCGAGCTCGGCTGCCTGGGCTCGCTTGAGACCATGCAGGGCGACAAGGAAGACGGCCACGGCACCGATGCCGTGATGACGCGCGAGCAGTTGCTGACCGACCCCGAGCAGGCTGCCGACTTCGTCAAGCGCACCCAGCTCGACGCCCTGGCCATTGCCATTGGCACCAGCCACGGCGCTTACAAGTTCACGCGTAAGCCCACGGGCGACATCCTGGCGATTGAGCGCATCATGGAAATCAACCGCCGCATTCCCAACACCCACCTGGTGATGCA
>JBIKHX010000179.1:0-4919 GCA_044361945.1 Polaromonas sp.
TGCTGGCCATCATCGGCAAGATCGGCACCGCCGGCGGCACGGGCTACACCATTGAGTTTGGCGGCTCGGCCATACGCGCCCTGAGCATGGAAGGCCGCATGACGGTTTGCAACATGGCCATTGAAGCCGGTGCCCGCGCCGGCCTGGTGGCCGTGGATGCCAAAACCATCGACTACGTCAAAGGCCGCTTACTCGCCCCCGGCACCGATCCCAAAACCGGTCAGTTTGTCGGCGGCCCCGAGTGGGACATGGCCCAGCGCTACTGGAGCACACTGCAGTCTGACCCAGGCGTAACTTTTGACGCCGTGGTCGAACTCGACGCCAGCCAGATCCGCCCGCAAGTCACCTGGGGCACCTCCCCCGAGATGGTGCTGTCCATCGACGACATACTGCCCGACCCGGACAAGGAAAAAGACGCCAACAAGCGCGATGCCATCGAGCGCGCGCTGACTTACATGGGTCTGGCGCCCGGCAAGGCCATCAACGACATCCTGATCGACAAGGTGTTCATCGGCTCCTGCACCAACAGCCGCATTGAAGACATGCGCGAGGCCGCCGCCATCGTTAAAAAAATCGGCCAGAGGGTCGCCAAAAACGTCAAGCTCGCCCTGGTGGTGCCCGGCTCCGGTCTGGTCAAAGAGCAGGCCGAGCGCGAAGGCCTGGACAAGATTTTTGTCGCCGCCGGCTTTGAGTGGCGTGAACCCGGCTGCTCCATGTGCCTGGCCATGAACGCCGACCGGCTTGAGCCCGGCGAGCGCTGCGCCTCCACCAGCAACCGCAATTTCGAAGGCCGGCAAGGCGCCGGTGGTCGCACCCACCTGGTCAGCCCGGCCATGGCTGCAGCCGCCGCCGTTCACGGCCACTTTGTTGACATCCGTAAGTTTGTTTAAGTTCCATATGCAAAAATTCACCGTACACAAGGGCCTGGTTGCCCCCATGGACCGCGAGAACGTTGACACCGACGCGATCATTCCCAAGCAGTTCCTCAAATCCATCCGCAAGACCGGCTTTGGCCCCAACCTGTTTGACGCCTGGCGCTACCTGGACCCGGGCGAGCCCGGTCAGGACCCAGCCTCGCGCAAGCCCAACGCCGACTTCGTGCTCAACCAGCCGCGCTACAAAGGTGCGTCCATCCTGCTGGCACGTAAAAACTTCGGCTGCGGCTCCTCACGCGAACACGCGCCCTGGGCGCTGGACCAATATGGTTTCAGGGCCATCATTGCGCCCAGCTACGCCGACATCTTTTTCAACAACAGCTTTAAAAATGGCTTGCTACCCATCGTCTTGCCCGATGCCCAAGTTGCCAAGCTGTTTGACGACGCGCTGGCTTTCCCGGGCTACCAGCTCACCATTGATCTGGCGCGCCAGGTGGTCATCAAACCGCAAGGCGAAGAGCTGCCGTTTGAGGTGCAGGCCTTCAAAAAGTTCTGCTTGCTCGGCGGTCTGGACGACATCGGTCTGACCCTGCAAAAAGCCGACAAGATCAAGGCCTTTGAGCTGGAGCGCCTGGCTACCAAGCCCTGGCTGGCCCACACGCAAAGCATCTGATTTCTGCTTTTGCTCCTTTTCCCTGCGGCTAGCGCCGCCCCACATGAATGGCTTGAAAAATGAAAATTGCAGTGCTGCCCGGCGACGGCATCGGAGTCGAAATCGTGGCCGAGGCCATCAAGGTCTTGAAGGTTCTGGACCTGGACATGACGCTGGAAACCGCGCTGGTTGGCGGTGCCGCCTTTGAAGCGCACGGCCACCCGCTGCCACCGGCCACGCTCAAGCTCGCCATGGATTCCGACGCCGTGCTGTTTGGCGCGGTGGGCGACTGGAAATACGACACGCTGGACCGCCCGCTGCGCCCCGAGCAAGCTATTTTGGGCCTGCGTAAAAACATGGGCCTGTTTGCCAACTTCCGCCCCGCCATTTGCTACCAACAACTCACCGATGCGTCCAGCCTCAAGCCCGAGCTGGTAGCTGGCCTGGACATTCTGATCATCCGCGAGCTCACGGGCGACATTTACTTCGGCCAGCCGCGTGGCCGGCGCACCGCCACCGACGGGCATTTCCCCGGCAGCGAAGAAGCTTTTGACACCATGCGCTATTCGCGCCCCGAGATTGAGCGCATTGCGCACGTGGCTTTTCAGGCGGCACGCAAGCGCAGCAAACGCGTGACCAGCGTGGACAAAGCCAATGTGCTGGAAACCTTCCAGTTCTGGAAAGACGTGGTCAGTGAAGTCGGCAAGCAATACCCCGATGTGGCGCTGGACCATATGTATGTGGACAACGCCGCCATGCAGCTGGTGCGGGCTCCCAAGAAGTTTGACGTGGTGGTCACCGGCAATATGTTCGGCGACATCCTGAGTGACGCTGCCGCCATGCTCACCGGCAGCATCGGCATGCTCCCTTCGGCCAGCCTGAACTCCAAGAATCAGGGCCTGTACGAGCCCAGCCATGGCAGCGCGCCCGACATCGCCGGCAAGGGCGTGGCCAACCCCCTGGCCACCATTTTGAGCGCGGCCATGATGCTGCGCTTCAGCCTGAACCAACCCGAAGCCGCTAGCCGCATTGAAAAGGCTGTGGACGCGGTACTCAGCCAGGGCCTGCGCACACCCGACATCTACAGCGAAGGCACGACAAAAGTTGGCACGCGCGAGATGGGTGATGCGGTGGTCAAAGCTCTGGTCTGAATCTGATCATCGGCCCTGCATGAACCCGCCGGCCTTCAGCTTTGAGCCCGGCAGCGCTTTTTCGCTGCAGGGCCAAACCGCCATCGTCACCGGGGGCGCCAAGGGCATTGGCCGGGCGATTGCCCGCGGTATGGCGAAATCCGGCGCATTCGTCGCCCTCTTTGACCGCGACTTTGACGCTGCCCGCACGCTGGCCGCCGAACTGATGGCGGCAGGCTTTCAGGCCCAAGCCTGGGGCGTGGACGTCAGCGACGAAGCCGCTGTGGCCGCTGCGATGGACGAGCTGGTTGCGCTGACCGGGCAAATTGATTGCCTGGTCAACAACGCCGGCATGGCTATTCGCAAGCCTTCGCTCGAGCTCGAACTCAAAGACTGGAATGCCGTGCTGGCCGTCAACCTGACCGGCGTTTTCTTGTGCGCCCGTCTGGCGGCGCGCCACATGGTCAAACGCCAGCGCGGCTGCATCATCAACACCGCGTCCATCATGGGCTTGTCGGGCGGCGGGCTTTACCCCAATATTTCCTACCAGTCGAGCAAAGGCGCGGTGGTCAACCTCACGCGCTCGCTGGCCGTCGAGTGGGCGCGCAAAGGTATACGCGTCAACGCCATCGCCCCCACATGGGTGCGCACCGACTTCATCGAGTCACTGACTGCCCAACCCGAGCTGATGGCCCGCATCGAAGCCATGACACCGATGGGCCGCATCGCCGAAGTAGATGAAATCGTAGGCGGCGTGATCTACCTGGCCAGCCCCGCCGCCGGCATGGTGACGGGGCACACGCTGGCCATTGATGGCGGGTTTCTGGCGCAGTAGCAATGGGTTGTTGGAAGTTGGTTCTGAAATGGGGTCAGACCCCATTTTAGCTTTCTTACTCATAATGCGACCACATTCGCAAAACCCTCACCGTGCGCTCGGCGTCAAACACCTCGTAGACCATGCGGTGCTGAATGTTGATGCGCCTTGAGTAGGCGCCCATCAAGTCACCCACCAGCTTCTCGTAAGGGGGCGAGTTTTGAAATGGGTTGGCTGCCAGCACTTCGAGCAAATCCTGCGCCTTAGGCTTCAAGCCGGAAGCCAGCAACTTCTGCGCATCCTTTTGCGCATGCTTCGAAAAAACCAGTTGCCAGCTCACCAGTCAAGGGCCTTGGCACTGTCCCTCAATGGCTCAGCCATACCCTCTTTGACAGACTCGCGCATGCCCGGCACTGAAAGCAGGAACAAAGTTTCTTGAATCGCTTGCCAGTCTTCGGCGGCCAACAAAACAGCGCTTGTGCGCTTACCGGCAATGTGAATCGGCTGATGCGACTCAGCGGCCTGATCAATCAAGCGGTAAAAGTTGGCGCGAGCTTCACTCGCTGTAAGGGTGGTCATACAAAACTCCTTGGAATAGGCCAATGGTACGCTTTTACGTACTAAATATCAAGACTCTCATTTCAAAGCTAAGTTGCCTGATCGGTCAATCACCGGAAAACGGGTTCTACCCCCCTTTTTTCGGCCCCGCCTCATCAGCCAGCGCCAAGCCAGAGGCCGTTACAATGATTGCCATGTTTCACGCCCATCTGTTCAGGTTTAACCTCGTTGCTGCCTTCAAGGCTGCTGCGGGTGCGCGTGCATGCACCACCAAAACCACGACCACGAAGGACTGATCCAGTCTGGTTCGTCGTGCGCCCTCCCGGCCTGACGAGCCGGGCAAACAGTCTGGTCTGGCACTGTTTTTTAATTTCGAAAGGGCGTTGAAATGAGCAAGTTAGTAGGGTTGGTTGGCTGGCGCGGCATGGTCGGTTCTGTGTTGATGGACCGCATGCAGACCGAAGGCGATTTCGAGCTGATCGAGCCCCTGTTTTTCTCGACCTCGAACTCCGGCGGCAAAGCACCGGCCCTGGCCAAGAACGAAACCACGCTGCAAGACGCCTTCAACATCGACGCGCTCAAGCGTTGCGAGATCATCATCACGGCCCAAGGCGGCGACTACACGAGCGAAGTGTTCCCCAAGCTGCGCGCCGCCGGCTGGAAGGGCCATTGGATTGACGCCGCCAGCACCCTGCGCATGGACAAAGAAGCGGTCATCATTCTGGACCCGGTCAATCTGCCTGTCATTCAAAAAGCCCTGGCCGCTGGCGGCAAGAACTGGATAGGCGGCAATTGCACCGTGAGCTGCATGCTGATGGGTGTGGGCGCGCTCTACAAAGCGGGTCTGGTCGAATGGATGAGCACGCAAACTTACCAGGCGGCTTCGGGCG
>JBIKHX010000097.1:0-6977 GCA_044361945.1 Polaromonas sp.
TTGAATTGACCACCGATTTCGCTGGCGCCATCAAACAATGTCACATCAAAGCCGCGCCGTGCAGCTGTGGTGGCAAAGGCCAGACCGGCCGGCCCTGCGCCCACCACGGCAATGCGTTCTCTGGAGGGGGCAGGGGTTTCAATCATCAGCGTCTCGTTGCAGGCGCGCGGATTGACGAGGCAGGAGGTGAGCTTGCCGCCAAAGGTGTGATCCAGGCAGGCCTGGTTGCAGGCGATGCAGGTGTTGATTTCGTCGGCTTTGCCAAGAGCCGCTTTGTTGACAAACTCGGCATCGGCCAGGAAAGGGCGGGCCATGGAGACCATGTCAGCCATGCCGTCGGCCAAAATCTGTTCCGCAATTTCGGGCGTATTGATGCGGTTGGTGGCGACCACCGGAATGCCGACCTTGCCCTTGAGTTTTTGCGTCACCCATGCAAAGGCAGCTCGGGGCACTTTGGTGGCAATGGTCGGAATGCGGGCTTCATGCCAGCCAATGCCGGTGTTCAAAATGCTCACGCCTGCGCCTTCCAGTGCCTGGGCCAGTTGCAGCACTTCTTCATGGGTAGAGCCGCCTTCAACCAGGTCTAGCATCGACAGTCTAAAGATGATGATGAAATTAGGACCCACCTTGGCCCGTGTACGGCGTACGATTTCAATTGGAAAAGCGATACGGTTTTCATAGCTGCCACCCCAGGCGTCTTCGCGCTGGTTGGTTTGCGTGGCAATGAACTCGTTGATCAAGTAGCCTTCAGAGCCCATGATTTCTACGCCGTCGTAGCCGGCGCTTTGGGCCAGAAACGCGGCATTCACATAGTCTTCAATCGTCTGCTCGATCTCTTCGCCAGTCAGTGCATGCGGGCGAAACATGTTGATAGGGGCCTTCAAGGCGCTGGGTGCCACCAAATCAGGGTGGTACGCATAGCGTCCGAAATGCAGAATTTGCATGGCGATTTTGCCGCCGGCATCATGCACAGCTTGCGTCACCACTTTGTGTTTATCGGCCTCTGCCTGGGTCGACATGCGGGCGCCACCGGGCATGGGGCGAGCGCGGTCATTGGGTGCTATGCCGCCTGTGACAATCAAGCCGACGCCGCCTTTGGCTCGTTCTGCATAAAAAGCGGCCATGCGGGTAAATCCGTCCTTGGCTTCTTCCAGGCCCACGTGCATGGAGCCCATGATCACGCGGTTTTTCAAGGTCGTGAAGCCCAGATCCAAGGGGGCAAGCATGTGGGGGTAGGCGGTCATTTCGGGCTTCCTATCGGCTATCAAACTTCAAGCTGGCAATTCTCTAAAGAACGTCAAGAATTCAGTTAACATAATATACATCGTAGAGCATTTTTAGTGGCTCAATTCACCATTTGCCTCGGGGCTGAAGCCGCAAGATGGCCTCTGCAATGATTGCCTGGGCATCAACACGATTGCCAAGACGGGCAAAATCCAGCGCATTGAGACCTTGTTCATTTTTTAGAAGCGGCTCTGCGCCTTCATCCAACAAAAGTTTAACAGCCGAGGGGCTACCGTACTGGGCCGCCATCATCAAAGGCGTTGTGCCATTGGGCGACACGGCGTTCACAAAAGCATGGTGCTCGAGTAAGAGCCGAACAACTTCTACATCGCCATGGGTGGCCGCGTAATGAAGCGGTGTCCAGCCGGCCTTGTTCACATCAGCGTCTTTGCTGATCAATAGCTTGACCAGGGCCCCATGGCCTTTGAGCGCTGCATACATCAGGGCACTTTCCCCGGCCGAATTGAGAAAATTAAGGTCTGTGCCCTTGGTCTCAATCAGCACTTGAGCGACTTTCAATGAAGGCTCGGCAATGGCCATGATGAGACCATGGCGGGCCTCCGGGTCCAAAGTGTTAGGGTCAAATCCGCGTTGAATCAAGCTTTGAACGGTACGCGCATCGTCTTGCTTGACGGCCTTGAAAAAGTCCTCATATGAGCCAGCCTGACAAACAGAAAGCCCATACAAAACAATGTATAAAAGACCAAACTTAAAGTAATTTAGAGGATTTATCATACGCTGATTGAACCCGATTCAGTGGCTGGCAGATCGCAGAAAAAGCTGTTCAAAATTCAGACTGGTAGCCAAGGCAACAGTCTCAATCGGCAGACCTTTAAGCTCCGCAATTTGCTGGGCCACCAGGGGGACATACGAGGGATTGTTGGTTTTGCCACGGTAAGGCATGGGTGCCAGATAGGGGCTGTCGGTCTCAATGAGCATGCGGTCCATGGGCACAAAAGAGGCCACTTCTCGCAAATCAGATGCGTTTTTGAAGGTCAAAATCCCGGAAAAAGAGATGTAAAAACCCAGGTCTAAGGCCGCACGAGCCACTTCCTGGCTCTCAGTAAAACAATGAAAAACACCTCCGGCAGAGCCGCCTCCAGCATCTTCGCCCTCTTCTTTCAAGATATCCAAAGTGTCTTTGGAGGCGCTTCGGGTGTGAATGATCAGGGGTTTGGCGCATTGCCTGGCGGCACGGATATGAATCCTAAAGCGCTCACGCTGCCAGGCCATGTCAGCCACGCTGCGCTCACCCAAACGGAAGTAATCGAGCCCTGTTTCACCAATACCGACCACCTTGGGTAATGCCGCACGGCTCAACAGGTCGTCCAGCAAGGGTTCGCGCACACCTTCATTGTCCGGGTGAACGCCGGCGGTGCACCAAAAATTGTCGTAAGCCAGGGCCAGCGCATGAACCTCGTCAAACTCTTCCAGCGTGGTGCAGATCACCATCGCACGATCAACGCCGGCGTTCTGCATGGCTTGACGGATCTGTGCCAGATCGCCTTTGAGCTCCGGAAAATTAAGATGGCAATGCGAGTCTGTGAACATCAAAAAATCAAAAAAGTGGGTTCGCGGCAAAGCCCTATCGGGTATTGAGCGCCAGGCAGGCACGACTGACCAGCGCCTCCAGCATCAAGCCCGGGTTGTAAGGATGCTCGACGGTGCGGCTGGTAACAGCCAGTTCTTTCGACCAGGACGCCAGCGCAAACAGACTGGCCGGGCTAGCCGCAGGCAAAGGGGCTTCGCTGCCTTGCCGGTGTGCAGGCAAAGGGAGGTCTTCCCTGCTGAAAAAACGCGGTTTCGCACCGAGTTTGACCGTCCACATGTCATGGCAGAGCTTTTGCAAGGCATCGACCACCATGGGCGGTGCCCAATCGGCCAAAGCACTGACATCGCCGCGAGCCATGGCTTTGGGCAGGGCGCGCCAGTCGCGGGCAGCTTGTGCAAAAGCCCCGTCGCGCGCCCATTGCAGCGCATCCGCAGGACGGCCACCGGCCGCTGCGAGCAAGACACGCAAATCATCGGGCTGGGCAGATGTCTGGGTCAGCCAAGCCAAGCTTTCATCGAAGCCGGGCCAGCGCATGGTGTGAGTCTGGCAGCGGCTGCGAATGGTGGGCAAGAGTTGCTGAGTCGCCTCGGTCGCCAGCACAAACTTGACCTCGCCGGGCGGCTCTTCCAGGGTCTTGAGCAAGGTGTTGGCCGTGATGGTGTTCATGCGCTCTGCCGGGAAAACAAGCACCACCTTGGTGTCGCCGCGCGAGCGGGTGAACTGCGTGAAGCTGACAGCTTCGCGGGCCGCATCGACCTTGATTTCTTTACTGGGTTTGCGTTTTTTAGCGTCCAGTTCTTCCTGGGTTTTCTGGTCCAGCGGCCAGCCTAAGTCCAGAAAAAGCGTTTCAGGCATGAGCATGCACAAGTCAGCATGCGTGTGCACATCCACCGCGTGGCAACTGCCGCAGTGCCCGCAGGCACCTTGTGGCGTTGGAGCTTCGCACAACCAGGCCCTAGCCAAAGCCAGCGCCAGTTCAAACTGCCCCAGACCCGAGGGCCCGCTCAAAAGCCAGGCGTGACCACGTTGCGACAGCAGGCTTTGCAGCTGGTCTTGCAGCCAAGGTGCCAGTGCAGGGGCGGCCGTCTCAGGCGTGCTGATGCTCACGCCAGCCAGCCTTTGGCCACAAATACCGCCATCACCTCTTGCCACACCGCAGGCTGTGTTTGGGCGGCATTGATTCGTGCAAAGCGCGCAGGTTCAGCCTTGAGCCGGCGGGCATAGCCGTCTGCCACACGCTGAAAAAAAGCCAGTGGCTGCGACTCAAATTTATCAGGCACACGGGCGCCAGCAAGTCGTTTGGCCGCCTCTTCGGGTGACAGGTCAAACCAGACTGTCAGAGCAGGCTGCACCAGCGCTGGCTGAGATGGGCTTGTTTGCACCATGCGCTCAAGTTGGCCGAGCACCCCTTCATCAAAACCGCGGCCACCACCCTGGTAGGCAAAAGTCGCGTCTGTGAAGCGGTCGCACAGGACCACATCGCCTTTCGCCAGGGCAGGCAGGATGACGCAGTCCAGATGGTCACGGCGGGCCGCAAACATCAGCAAGGCTTCGGTCAAAGGGTCCATCGCATCCTGCAGCACCAGCGTGCGAAGTTTCTCAGCCAGCGGGGTGCCGCCGGGCTCACGGGTCAGTGTGACAGCCCTGCCCTGTGCCTTGAAGGCTTGTGCCAAGGCGCTGATGTGGGTGGACTTACCCGCACCGTCAATGCCTTCAAAGCTGATGAAAAGGCCGGACTGCATGCTCACGGTTCATCGACCCCGTATGTATTTGTTGACGGCACGGTTGTGCTCCTCCAGCGTGGCGCTGAATTGGCTGCTGCCATCGCCCCGCGCCACAAAGTACAAGGCAGCGGTGCGCGCCGGCTGCACTGCAGCCAGCAGCGCAGCGCGCCCGGGCATGGCAATGGGCGTAGGCGGCAAACCCGCACGGGTGTAGGTGTTGTAAGGGGTGTCGGTCAAAAGATCACGCTTGCGCAGATTGCCGTCAAAGGCTTCACCCATGCCGTAAATCACAGTGGGGTCCGTCTGCAGAAGCATGCCTATGCGCAAACGGTTGCTGAAAACACCGCCAATGGTGGCCCGGTCGCCGGGTTTGCCGGTTTCTTTTTCGACAATGCTGGCCAGGATCAATGCCTGCTCTGCCGATTGCAGCGGAGTGTCCGGGCTGCGTTGCGCCCAGGCGCTTGCCAGCCGTTTGTCCATGGCACGCGCGGCGCGCTGAAGAACGGCCAGATCGCTGCTGCCTTTGGCGTAGGTGTAGGTGTCCGGAAAAAACCGGCCCTCAGGGTGCACACCGGGTTTGCCGATTTTGGCCATGATCGCTTCAGCACTCATGCCCTGCGTGTCAGGGCGCAGCTGCTCGGCGCTTTGCAGGGCCGTGAGAACCTGCTTGAAGCTCCAACCCTCAGGCAGGCTGATCGTTTTGAGCGTTTCTTCCCCACGCACCAGCATGCGCAGCAAGCTGCGAGGGGTGGTTCCGGGGGTGACTTCGTAGCTTCCGGCGCGAATCTGGCGGGACTGACCTGACAAGCGAAACCAGCCATAAAGCCAGTTGGAAGAGGTTTGCACGCCACTGGCCACCACGGCCTGCGCCAACTCACGGCCCCGCGTGCCCGGCTCTATCTCCAGGTCCAACACCAGGCTGCCACGCAAAGGCTGCAGCGTCAGCGGAGCGTTGAGCCACCACAGCGCTGCGCTGGAAAAAAGCAGGCCAACGGCCAACACCAGCATGAACAAACCCGACAAGACACGACGCACCAGAGGACCACCTTAGTCAATGACTTCATTAAAACCCGTTGGCTATGATAATTCAGCCATGCCTACATCAACATCCGCAGCGACCCCGACCCCGCCAGCCTGGAGCTTCTCGGGCCAGCTTGAACTCCATCACATGGGCGTGATTCGCGTGGCAGGTGTTGACGCCGCCACTTTTTTGCAGGGCCAGCTCACTCAGGACGTGCTTCAGGCCAGCCTTCATGAGGCCAGACTGGCGGCTTTTTGCAATGCCAAAGGGCGCATGCAAGCCAGCTTTGTCGTTTTCAAGCGCAGCCCTGAAGAATTGCTGCTGGTCTGCAGTCGCGACTTGCTGGCCACCACGCTCAAGCGCTTGTCAATGTTTGTGTTGCGCGCCAAAGCCCAACTCAGCGACGCCACGCCGGAGTTCAGCCTGATCGGTCTGATGGGTGACGCGGTCGCCGCGCTGGGCGCAGACGGCCGGCACACCTGGTCTAAAACCGAGGCCGGACCGGCCAGTGTCGTGGTACTGCCTGCGGGCGCCGGCGTGCTGCGTGCTTTGTGGTGCGCGCCGGCAGGCACGCCCCCACCTGCTGGCCCGGCCATCACACCGCAAGCCTGGGCCTGGGTCAGTGTTCGTTCGGGCGTTGCCATGCTCTCGCAGCCAATTTTTGAAGCATTTGTGCCGCAAATGCTGAACTACGAGTCGATTGGCGGCGTGAACTTCAAAAAAGGCTGCTACCCCGGCCAGGAGGTGGTCGCCCGAAGCCAGTTTCGCGGCACGCTCAAGCGACGCGCCTACCTGGCTCATTCGGATGCGGCCTTGTCCTGCGGTCAGGAAATTTTTCACAGCATAGACCCCGAACAACCCTGTGGTCTGGTGGCCGCCGCCTGCGCTGCGCCCGATGGCGGCTGCGACGCGATCATTTCCATTCAAACCTCTGCGTCCGTCAGCGGTAGCCTGCACGCCGGCTCGGCCGGTGGGGCCATGCTGAGCTTGCTGCCACTGCCCTACCCCTTGCTTGAAGACATTTAAGCGCTGACCATGTGCCTGCTGGCTTTAGCGATTGGCGCCTCTGAACGCTGGCCCCTGGTGCTGGCATCCAACCGGGACGAGCACCGCGCGCGGGCGACGCTGCCGCTGGCCCGCTGGACCACCGAGCAGGGGGCCACAGTGATTTCCGGCCGCGACTTGCTCGCCGGCGGCACCTGGCTGGGCTGCACGCCCGAAGGTCGCGTGGCCATGCTGACCAACGTGCGCGAAGCCACGCCCTTACCCGCACGTTTAAGCCGGGGTGACTTGCCTATGGATTGGTTAAGCGGACACATCAGCGCAACAGATTTTTTGGCACAACACGACCCGCGCGACTATGGCGGCTGCAACCTGATCATCGGCGACTATGCAA
>JBIKHX010000098.1:0-6962 GCA_044361945.1 Polaromonas sp.
GCCAGACCTATGAGGCCGTCGGGCCGGACGTGTTCAAACTCAAACAGCTGGTGCAACTGGCTGGCGGCTACGCTGGCGCCAATGAAGGAAGAGGCCGTCCGGTGCTGGCGCTGCCAGACGCCGTGGCCCGCGTGCAAGCCCGGCTGATGGAGCTGATGCCCGGCGAGCCGGTGCTCAGCCGCGACAATATGGATTCGATGAAAGTGCCCAACGTGGCCACAGGCCATTTCCCGGGCCTGAGCGCCCTGGGCATCACCCCTGCAGCCCTGAGCGCCATCGCCCTCGGCTACCTGGGCAGTCGCGGCCTGCGCAGCGACCTGACACTCAAACGCAAGACCGCCGGAAGATTTTGAGGCCCGCCATGATGCAACTTTATATCGGTAATAAAAACTACTCGTCCTGGTCCATGCGGCCCTGGGTTTTGCTCACGCAGGCCGGCATTGAGTTTGAAGAAGTCATGGCGCGCTTTGACTCTTTTGCCCCGGACTCCCACTTCAAAAAAATCATAGACCCCGTCAGCCCTGTCGGCAAGGTGCCGGCGCTGGTCGATGGTGACCTGGCCGTGTGGGACACGCTGGCGATTGCCGAGTACCTGGCTGAAAAATTCCCGGACAAACAACTCTGGCCGGCAGACGTCAAAGCCCGTGCACGCGCGCGCAGCATCTGCGCCGAGATGCACAGCGGCTTTGCCGCGCTGCGCAGCGCCTGCCCGATGAACATCGAAGCCAGCCTGCCGGAAATCGGCCAACTGGCCTGGCGCGATAAACCTGCCGTACGCGCCGATGTGGCGCGGCTGGTGGCCATGTGGAGCGAGCTGCTGGCACAGCACGGCGGCCCCATGCTGTTTGGCACTTTCAGCGCGGCCGACGCTTACTTTGCCCCGGTGGTGATGCGCCTCAAAACCTATGCGCTGCCGGTACCTGGCGATATCGCCGCTTACATGCTGCGCGTCTGCGCGCTGCCCGGTGTCAAGGCCTGGGTTCTAGGCGCACTGGCCGAGCATGATTTTCGTGATTTCGAGGAGCCTTTCAGGCTCCAGCGCTGAGCTGCCCCGGCCCGGCGGCGCTAGACGCGGCTGAACCTACACTTGGCGCATGCAAATTTACATGGTCGGCGGTGCGGTTCGCGATGCCTTGCTGGGCTTGCCGGTGCAAGACCGTGATTGGGTCGTGGTCGGCGCCACGCCCGAAGCGCTGGCGGCGCAAGGCTATGTGCCGGTGGGCAAGGACTTTCCGGTGTTTTTGCACCCGGCCAGCCGTGAAGAATATGCCCTGGCCCGCACCGAGCGCAAGACCGCCCAGGGCTACCGCGGCTTTGCTGTGCATGCCGCACCCGATGTCACGCTCGAAGAAGACCTGGCCCGGCGCGACCTGACCATCAACGCCATCGCGCAAGGCGCGGACGGTGCGCTGACCGACCCCTACGGCGGCCAGCGCGACATCGCCGCCCGTGTGCTGCGCCATGTCACCGAAGCCTTTACCGAAGACCCGGTGCGGATTCTTCGCGTGGCGCGTTTTGCGGCGCGCTTTCCCGACTTCAGCATCGCCCCCGACACCATGGCCCTGATGCAGCGCATGGTGGCTGATGGCGAAGTCGATGCGCTGGTGCCCGAGCGCGTTTGGCAAGAACTCGCGCGCGGCCTGATGGCGCAGCAGCCTTCGCGTATGTTCGAGGTGCTGCGCGCGTGCGGCGCTCTGCACAAACTGCTGCCCGAAGTCGCCAGACTCTGGGGCGTTCCGCAACGCGCCGAGTACCACCCCGAAGTAGACACCGGCGTGCACCTCATGATGGTGCTGGACATGGCGGCGCAAATGAATGCGCCCTTGGCGGTGCGATTTGCCTGCCTGGGCCACGACCTGGGCAAGGGCACGACGCCAGTGGCCGAATGGCCGCGGCACATCGGCCATGAAGAGCGCAGCGCCCGCTTACTCAAAGCCCTGTGTCTGCGGCTGCGTGTGCCCAATGAGTGCAGCGAACTGGCCGATGTCGTGGCCCGCGAGCACGGCAATATTCACCAGAGCAGCGAATTCGGCGCTGCAGCGCTGGTGCGACTGCTCGAGCGCTGCGACGCCTTTCGCAAGCCGCAGCGCTTTGCAGACATTTTGCTGGCTTGCGAATGTGACGCACGCGGCCGTCTGGGCTTGAATGGGCAGCCTTACCCTCAGCGCCAGCGCTTGCTGGGTGCGCTGAGTGCAGCGCAAAGCGTGAGTACTGCCGAAGTGGCCGCCGCTGCCGAGGCCCAGGGCCTGAGCGGTGCGGCCATTGGGCAGGCGGTGCACGCCGCCCGCACTCTAGCGCTTAACAGTTGGTTGGCGAACTGAGCCCGCCGGCAGACACCATTGGCTTTTTCACAATTGAACACTAAGGAGACCTTGTTTTGAAAAACTTTCGCATTGCATGCCTGCTGGCTTTTTCGCTGAGCTTTATTGCGGGCGCTGGCGCCCAGACGGCTTACCCCGTCAAGCCCATTCGTATCGTCGTGCCTTACCCGGCCGGCGGCGGCATTGATGTCATGTCGCGTTTGCTGGGCCAGCAGCTCAGCCAGCGCCTGGGCCAGCCGGTGGTGATTGAAAACAAACCCGGCGCCGGCACCATCGTGGCGGCCGAGAGCGTGGCGCGTGCAGCACCCGACGGCCACACTCTGATGATGACGACCGATGCGACCATCACCATCAACCCGCATCTCTACGCCAAACTGCCCTATGACCCGGTGAAGGACTTCGCGCCCATCACGCAACTGGTGTCACTCAACCAGTTGTTGCTGGCCCATGCGGACGTGGCGGCCAGTAATCTCAAGGAATTGATCGGCCTGGCCAAGAGCCAGCCCAACAAGCTCAATTACGCCTCTTACGGCAGCGGCAGTCAGCCCCACCTGGCCATGGAAATGCTCAAAAGCCAGTCGGGCATCGAGATCACGCATGTGCCTTACAAAGGCATTCCGCAAGCGGTGCCTGCCGCGATCGCCAATGAAGTCCAGATGACTTTTTCAGGTGCCGCCTCGTCGATGGCGCACCTCAAAAGCGGCCGCCTGAAAGCCCTGGCGATCGGTGGCAAAAACCGCTTGGCCCTGTTGCCTGATGTGCTAACTTTTGCAGAACAGGGTTTCCCGGACATTCCGTCCAACGCCTGGTTTGGCCTGTTCGCCCCGGCCGGCACCCCGCGTGATGTGATTGCCAAGCTGCATCTGGAGATCAGCCGTATCGTCAAAGACCCCGAGTTCCAGCAGCGCGAAGTGCTTGCCAAAGGCTATGAAAGCGTGATGAGCACGCCGCAGGAGTTCGCCAGCTTTCTGGAGGCCGACAGCGTGCGCAATGCGCGGGCCGTCAAAATTTCGGGTGCCAAGGTCGAATGAGCACGCCCAAGGTCTGGCTGGACTACGATCAGGCCGCGCTCGACAAGCAGTACAACAGCCGCGCCAGCGTGCCCGATGTGACGATTTACCTGCGCGACTATGCCGAGCGTACGCGCGCCGCCAAGGCCCAACTGGCTTGCACCGAGTCGCTGGCCTACGGCCCGGGTGCCAACGACAAACTCGATATTTACCCGGCAGCCCGGGCGGGTGCGCCTGTCATGGTTTTTTTGCACGGCGGTGACTGGCGTGCGCTTTCTAAAGAAGACAGCGGCTTTGGTGCAAGCTCAATGGTGCCCGCCGGCGTGACGGTGGTGGTGCCCGACTTTGACCTGATCCCCCACACCACCATCGAGGCCATGGGCGCGCAAGTGCGGCGCGTGCTGGTCTGGGTGCATCAACACATCGCCAGCCATGGCGGCGACCCGGCGCGCATTTTCATCGCCGGCCATTCCTCTGGCGCCAACCTGGTGAGCCAGTTGCTCACCACCCGCTGGCAGCAAGACTTCGGCTTACCCGCCGACCTCATCAAAGGCGCCGTGTTCATGAGTGGTCTGGGCGACCTGGAGCCTGTGCGGCTGTCATTTCGCAACGCATACCTCAAGCTAGACCCGGCCATGGTGGCGCGCACCTCGCTGCTGGCCTGCCCGCAAGCGCCCTGCAACTGTCCCTTGCTGGTGTTGGTGGCCGGGCTTGAAAACGACGAGTACAAACGCCAGGGCCGAGCCGTGGCGCAGTACTGGGCGGATCTGGGCCGACCATCACGCTTTTTAGAGCTGGCCGGTTGCAACCACTTCAACGGCGTGCTGGCCTGGCTGGAGCCGCAAGGTGAGCCCTTTCAAGCCACACTGGCCATGATGGGCTTGCGCCCGCCTGTCTGAGCCCAGCCGGCAGGCTTTGGATGCGTTGACGCTCAGACCACCAGCGCCAGCGCGGCGTAGTCACCCACTTTGTCTTGCAGACCGGCCGGCAGAATTTGTACGCCGGCTGTCAATGAAGGCAGGTGGCCGTCCATGTGCGGCATCAGTCGCGGCAGCAAAAAATCCCGGTGATGCCAGAACACACTGCCGCCTATGCTGATGGCCTGCAGGTCCAGCGTCACCACCAGGTTGTAGAGCATGCGGCCCATCACCAGGCAAAGCTCGTCCACCAGCGTCAGTGCTGCGGCGTCACCCTGGCGCGCCGCGCCCAGCAGGGCTGCGGCATCGGCATAGCCACGCCCGGCAAAGCGCCTGGCGATGGCATTGCCGCCAATCAGGCCTTCGACATCACCCACATTGCCGCAACCGCACAGGGCGTCGTTGTTGTCACTCACATACATGTGGCCGGCATGGCCGGCGTTGGCATTTTTACCGCGCAGCACATGGCCGTCCACGCACAGCCCCAAGCCGATGCCGGTGCTCCAGGTTACATAGGCGCAATGGTCAAAGCCTTGCAGCGCGCCCCAGCGCCGCTCGGCCTGCAGCGCCGCAATGCCGTCATTGCAAACGCGCACATCGGCAAAGGCTGCGCGCAAAGGCGCTTCGAGCAATGCGCTGGTCCAGTTGTTGGGCAAGCCGCGGGCTGCACCCGCCAGGCCGCCACAGATGTTGGGCGCAGCCAATTCAATCAAGCCCTGGCGCAGCACAAAAGGCCCGCAAGAAGACACGCCAACGGCCGAAATTTGCGCTGGTAACAAACCCGCGGCCGCGCAGCTCTGGCCTATCATGCGCACCAATTGCAGGCCGAGTGCATCCGGGTTGCCTTCTTTGGCGGTGGGCTCGGTCAGCCGGCCCCGCATGCCGTGCTCGTCGGCCACGCACACCGCTACTTTGGTGGCGCCCACGTCCACACAGGCCACGGGCGCAGCGCCTGCGGGCAAGGCCAAGGCTGCGACGGCAATGGTTTCAATGCGTGAGGTGGTGTTCATAGTCTGGCCTTTGATAGAGCGCAATGCTAACTGTCTCAGATCAGCTGGGAGATCAAGCTGGCCACAAAGCTCAGGCACACCGTGGTGGTCAGCGGTAAAAACCACTCTCTGCCAAACAAGCGAAAACGCAAGTCGCCGGGCAGCTTGCCGAAGCCCAGCTTGTGCAGCCATGGCGTGAGCGCGCTGATCACCACCAGCGCCAGAAAAATAATCACCATCCAGCGGATCATGCGGGCAGCCTGCCTTGTAAAAAGTTCATAGCGTGTGAGAGCGGTCGCCCGCCGCAAAACCCAGCGCCTGCCAGCCGTTGTACGGTTGCTGCGGCTTGTCCACCGCAAAGGCAATGACCTTGAACAGCTCGCCCATCTCGTGCTCGTGGATGAATTTTTGCAGCATCACGCGCTCAGGCAGCGGCGCGTCGGCCATGCCGTCAAGCAAGCCGCAGTTCAGCAAAAACCGGCCCTGGCTGGTGTAGCCCAATACCTGCAAGCCGGCTTCCTGGCCGGCCAGCGCGATGCCGGTGAAGTTGACATGCGCCGTGATGTCTTTCAGCCCGACCTGCACCAGCGGGTCAGCGTCTGCCGCATGCGCGCGGTGGCACATGACGGTGCCCGTGCTGCGCTGCGGGTGGAAGTACTCATGCTCGGGAAAGCCGTAGTCGATGAGAAAAATAGCGCCTGCACTCAAGCGGTCTGCCAGCGTGCGCACAAAGCCTTCGGCCTGCGCGTGCACCTCGGTCAGATAGTCCTGCGGGCCGTCAACGTCCAGCGGCGGGCGCAAGTCGCTTGGCCGGTCGGCCCAGGCGAGCTGGCCGGCGTGCAGCACCACGCCGCGCTCATGCCACACGCCACCCACGCGCGCCAGCAGTTGCACAGGCATGGCGTCCAGCACTTCATTGCCCAGCACCACGCCACTGAAAGACGCCGGCAGCTTTTGCACCCAGCGCACGCGCTCGCCGTAAGCGACCAGGTGTGTCTGCTGCCGTTCGCGCAGACTGCCCGACAGGTCCACGATGGTGTAGCGGCGCAGCGGTGTGCCCGCAGCGTCCAGCGCGGCCATGATGTGCCCGGCCAGCGCGCCCGAGCCGGCGCCGAATTCCCAAACTTCATTGACACCCGTGGCCTGCAGGGCCTGGCCCACCTGACGCGCCAGCGCCCGGCCGAAATGCGGCGAGAGCTCGGGCGCGGTGACAAAGTCGCTGCCCGACTGCGGCATGTGGCCGAACTTGCGCGAGCCGCTGGCGTAGTAACCCAGGCCCGGTGTGTACAGCGCCAGCGCCATGAAGGCGTCAAAACCCAGCCAGCCGCCGGCCGCGCCCAGGGCGCGCTGCAGGACGGACATCATCTCGGGCTCTGCCCGTAAAATAGCGTGTTGGCTCATGGTCTGAAGCCCTGATTGTCTGCCATGGCGCAAAGGCTGCGCCATTTTGGTCCCCACTCTAGATTGCATGCATGCTCACAACCCAAGGCAGCCAGATTCTCACGCTCACCGGCTTGCGTTTTGACGCCAACCTCGGCATTTTGGAGCACGAAAAAAACGCGCCCCAGCCGATCCAGGTGGACGCCGAGTTGAACCTGGGCACGCAACCCCTGCTGCCCAGAGACGATGACATCAGCCATGTGCTGGACTACCGCAAGGTGCGGCAGATCATCATCAACGAGTGCACTGTAGAACACATGAACCTGCTGGAGAGCCTGATCGGGA
>JBIKHX010000099.1:0-6954 GCA_044361945.1 Polaromonas sp.
TTCATCCTGAGCCAGCATATCGCCAAGCACAGCATGATCCCGCGCCAATCTGGCCGCATCATCAACCTGGCCTCCATTGCCGGGCTGGGTGGTAACCCGGCCGGCATGAACACCCTGGCCTACAACACCTCCAAGGGGGCGGTGATCAATTTCACACGCGCATTGGCCTGTGAATGGGGCAAGTACAAGATCACAGTCAACGCCATCTGCCCGGGCTTTTTCCCGAGCCGCATGACGGCCGGCACACTCAAGACCATGGGCAAAGAGACGCTGGCCGGTCATTCGCCCCTGGGTCGGCTGGGCGACGATGAAGACCTCAAGGGTTTGTGCGTGCTGTACGCGTCTGAAGCCGGCAAGCACATCACCGGCCAGTGGCTGGCCGTCGATGGCGGCGTGTCCGTGGTCACAGGCGGTTGAGGTTTTTGTATGAGCTTTGGCATTGAAATTCCTTTTGTGACCTTGCTCGGTTTTGAGCTAACGCATTTTGAAAACGGTGAATCTGCGATCACCTACAGCCCGCGTCCCGAGCACCAAAACTCTTTCGGTGTGACGCACGGCGGCGCAGTCATGACCTTGATGGACGTGACCATGGCCACTGCCGCCCGCAGCGTGGCGCCCGACATGGGCGTGGTCACCATTGAGATGAAAACCAGCTTCATGCGGCCGTCGCCGGGTGACGGCAGCCAGCTCACCGGGCGCGGGCGTTTGATGCAGCGCACCACCTCCATGGCATTTGTGGAAGCCACGATCTACGACAGCAGGGATCAGGCTTGCGCCCATGCCACCGGCACCTTCAAGTACGTCAAGCGCGATACGTCGAAGGGTCACAAGGCCGGAATTTCCACGGACTAACAGACAGCCAGGCTGCTGAAAAACTACTATCAACCAATGACTTACATGAGTTCTAGCTTTTGACGGGGCTAGGAAAAGTGTCTAAAGGTTTGTGGAGAAAATTTGAACAGTGCGAGATTAAAGTGCATTCAATGGAATCTTGAGGTATGACACCCCGTTAGTCTCTGTAGGCGGCAATTCACCAGCTCGAATATTGATTTGCACAGCAGGCAAGATCAAGACTGGCATCTCTAAAGTGGCATCGCGCTTGGTGCGCATCTCTATAAATTGGTTCTCTGTGATGCCATCATGCACGTGGATATTTTTAGCGCTCTGTTCTGCGACAGTGGTCTCGAAAGCTATAGGACGATCGTTTGGTGGATAGTCATGACACATGAAAAGTCGCGTTTCGGCTGGCAGGCTCAAAATTTTGCGAGTTGATGCGTACAGGGTTCGCGCGTCGCCGCCTGGGAAGTCACAACGTGCTGTTCCCACATCAGGCATGAACAAGGTGTCACCAACAAAGACAGCGTCACCAAATTGGTAAGCCACACAGGCAGGTGTATGGCCAGGCACAAATAAAACTTTACCAACCAGTTCGCCGACTCTGAACTCTTCATCGCTTGCAAGTAGATGGTCGAACTGGGAGCCGTCTTCTTTGAAATCAGTGTCTAAATTGAAGATGCCTTTGAAGACCTTCTGCACTTGTGTGATGTGGTTTCCAATCGCGATCTTTCCGCCTAAATGTTTCTTGAGGTAGTGCGCTGCACTGACGTGATCTGCATGGGCGTGAGTTTCGAGAATCCACGCCACTTTGAGCTGGTGCTCGTTGACGTATTCGGCCACTTTCTCAGCCGAAGTTGTGGTGGTTCTTCCCGACTTCGGGTCGTAGTCCAGCACAGAGTCAATGATTGCGCAGGCAGAACCAATGCCGTGGTGAACGACATAGGTGACGGTCCAAGTGGCTTTATCAAAGATGCCGTGGACGATCGGTTTCAGGCTGTTGGTTGTCATAGCTACGCCTTTCAGTTAAGTTTTAAATATTGTATTGACAGATAAATTAAAAGTCAATATAATATTGGAAACTTAATTGAAAAAGGACTTGTATGAGTGCTGTTTCCATAGAGCTAGAGCAGATGCAAAGCGCTGCAGAGCAAGCTTGCAAATTGATGAAGGTGCTATCCAACCCCGACCGTTTGATGATTCTTTGCCAACTCTCCCAAGGAGAGTTGCGGGTAGGTGAGATTGAAGAGCTGCTTGGAATCGGCCAACCCACACTGTCTCAGCAACTCACTGTTTTGCGTGATGAAGAGCTCGTAGAGACGCGGCGAGAGGGAAAAAGCATCTATTACCAAGTCAAAAGCCCCAAAGCTTTGGCTGTCATCGCTACTTTGTACGAACAATATTGCAAACCATAAAGGCATATATGACGATTGATTGGATCCATTTCACACCTTGGCTGTCGCTTGGCGGCGGCATCTTGCTCGGACTGGCTTCTGCAGCATTTATTTTGTTCAATGGTCGCATCTTAGGGATCAGCGGAATTCTGGCCGGTTTGCTGACTCCGCGATCAGGCGATATAGGTTGGCGCATTGCTTTTGTGCTGGGTATTGCGGCAGCGCCGCTCGTGAGTGCCTTGGTATTGCCCGTCGATCTCATAGCGGCACCTCGCATTGAGGCAGGCTACGCAAGCATCGCCATAGCTGGATTATTGGTTGGGTTTGGAACGCGTTATGGATCGGGTTGCACCAGTGGCCATGGTGTGTGCGGCTTGTCGCGCCTGTCGCCACGATCCCTGGTGGCGACGCTCACATTCATGACCTTAGGTTTTTTAATGGTCTATGTCATTCGTCACACGATTTGAAAGAACTTGAATGAAACACAGAATCAGTGAATTTTTTGTTGGCCTGCTATTTGGCTTGGGACTCATCCTCTCTGGCATGACCGATCCGAGCAAGGTCATTGGATTTTTGGATATTTTTGGTTTGTGGGATCCCTCACTGGCGCTTGTCATGGGGGGCGCTATTGCCGTCGGGTTTTTTGCTTTTACCTTGGCCAAAAAAAGAACTGTCAATTTTTTAGGAGGTGCTTTGCATTTGCCCAAGAGCAGTCAAATCGACAAGCCCTTGGTGATTGGCGCAGTTTTGTTTGGTGCAGGTTGGGGGTTGGCTGGATTTTGTCCAGGCCCCGCGCTTGTATCTCTTGCATCAGGCCAAATCAAGGCGGCTGCATTCGTCGTGTTTATGTTGGCAGGCATGCAATTATTTGAAATACTTGCTCGCAGAGCAACCCCAGCTCAATAAATCAAAGTGCCCATTCGTCTGCCTGCTTCGAACATGGAATAAATGAAGTGACCCTAGTTTTTATCCTGGGTATTTTGATAGGGGCCGTCATGGGATTAACTGGTGCGGGCGGCGGCATTCTTGCTGTGCCCGTGCTCGTTGCAGGCATGCATTGGTCCATGCAGCAAGCCGCACCAGTAGCTTTGATAGCCGTGGCTTCAGGCGCTGCTGTTGGGGCTATTGATGGTTTTAAGCTTGGATTGGTTCGCTACAAGGCTGCAATTTTGATGGCGGTTTGCGGTGTTCCTTTTACACGCTTAGGACAACATTGGGCAAATGTCATGCCTCAGTTTATTTTGATGGGGGTGTTTGCATTACTCATGCTGGCTGTGTCTTGGCGCTTTTATAAACAGTCTCAGCAAACAACTTTAAATTCTGAAGAAGATTCTTTACGTTTGGCCTTTATCAACAGTGCTACAAGTAAATTTATCTGGACACCGATTGCTGCATCAATTCTTGCAGGGATCGGTATGTTGACTGGATTGATGACAGGGCTGTTGGGCGTGGGCGGCGGATTTTTGATCGTTCCTTTAATGCGACGTTTCACTCATTTGGCAGTGCCCGGCATTGTGGCAACATCTTTATTCGTCATTGCTTTGGTTGGGAGCGGAGGCGTCGTCAATGCCGTATTAGCTGGTGCCGAATTGCCTGTTCTTGAAACAAGTAGCTTTATAGGCGCCATGATCGGTGGAATGTTGATGGGTCGAAGAGTGTCTCGCAAGTTGCAACCATGGCAAGTTCAGCGTGGATTTGCTTTCCTTTTGTTTATTGTTTCAGCCTATATGTTGTTCAAAGCTTTTTTGACTTATTGATTTAAACTTTTCCTAAATAGCTTCTGATTAACAGCCTCAAGCCTTTCGCCTTGTGCGGTCATTCTTTCTAAAGCGAGCCAGTTCCCATGCCCCACAACCATCAAATACTTCTGGACAACCGGCCTCAAGGCGAAGCCAGCGCCAGCAACTTCAAACTGGTCAGCAGCCCGACGCCCGATTTGCAAGAGGGTCAGGTGCTGGTACGTCACCATTTCTTAAGCTTGGATCCGTACATGCGCGGCCGTATGAACGAAAGCAAAAGCTATGCCGCACCGCAGGCGCTGGGCGAGGTGATGCAAGGCGGCACGGCGGGCGAAGTGATCGAGAGCCGCTCACCCCGTTTCAAGCCCGGCGACAAGGTCGTCGGCATGGGCGGCTGGCAAGAGTACAGCGTGGTCAATGCAGAAAGCCCTGCAGCCATGCGCAAGGTGGACACCACCCACGTTCCGCTGTCGCATTACCTGGGCGCGGTCGGCATGCCGGGCGTGACCGCCTGGTACGGGCTGGTCAAAATCATAGAGCCCCAGGCCGGCCAAACCGTGGTGGTGAGCGCAGCCACTGGCGCGGTGGGCAGCGCATTTTCGGCGCTGGCCAAGGCACGTGGTTGCCGCGTGGTGGGCATTGCGGGTGGCCCGGACAAATGCCGTTACGCCACCGCCGAGCTGGGCTTTGACGCCTGCATTGACTACAAGCCCCATGCTGACGCCGGCTCACTGTCCAAGGCCATCGCCCAGGCTTGCCCGGCGGGGGTGGACGGTTACTTTGAAAACGTCGGCGGCATGGTGATGGACGCCGTGATGCTGCGCATGAACGCCTTCGGGCGCATTGCGTTGTGCGGCATGATCGCCGGCTATGACGGCAAGCCCATGCCCATGAGCTACCCGACGCTGATTCTGGTGAGCCGGCTCAAGGTGCAGGGCTTCATTGTCAGTGAGCACATGGAAGTCTGGCCCGAGGCCCTGAAAGAACTCGGCACCCTGGTGGGCACCGGCAAGTTGCGCCCGCGAGAGAGCATGGCCCAGGGCCTGGCCGCCGCGCCCGAAGCTTTTCTGGGGCTGCTCAAAGGCAAGAACTTCGGCAAGCAACTGGTCAAGCTGATCTGAGGCGCTGGCGCCAGCATGATTTCGGATTTCAAGGGCAAGACGGCGGTCATCACGGGCGCCGGTTCGGGCTTTGGTCTGGCGTTCGCCCGCATTGGCGCATCGTTGGGCATGCAGTTGGTGCTGATCGACGTGCAGCAGAACACGCTGGACGCTGCCAATGACGAGTTGCAGTCCGCAGGTGCGCAGACCATGGCGTACAGGCTGGATGTTTCTGATGCTGTGCAGATGGAGGCCATGTCCCACAGCGTCAAGGCGCAGTGGGGGGCGCCGAATCTGGTCTTTAACAATGCGGGCGTGGGCTCGGGCGGCCTCATCTGGGAAAACACCGCCAAAGACTGGGAGTGGGTGCTGGGCGTCAACGTCATGGGCGTGGTGCATGGCGTGCGCCTGTTCACGCCGATGATGCTAGAAGCC
Organism: Polaromonas sp.; assembly: GCA_044361945.1. Classification (GTDB taxonomy): domain Bacteria; phylum Pseudomonadota; class Gammaproteobacteria; order Burkholderiales; family Burkholderiaceae_C; genus Polaromonas. The sequence continues at coordinate 5,503 of JBIKHX010000099.1, forward strand.
GCAGCGCAAGACGCTGCCTGGCAGGGGCACATCGTCAACACCGCCAGCATGGCCGGTTTGCTCAATCCGCCGAACATGGGTGTTTACAACGTCAGCAAGCATGCTGTGGTCGCGCTCAGCGAAACCCTTTACCAGGACCTGCGCCTGGTCACCGGGCAGATCGGCGCTTCGGTGTTATGTCCGTATTTTGTGGACACCGGTATCAGCCAGAGTTTTCGCAAACGGCCTGCAGGCATGGACGCCAACCCGACGCGCAGTCAGCAGGTTCAGCACGCCATGATCAGCAAGGCCGTGGCGTCTAGCAAGGTCAGCGCGGCTGAAGTTGCTCAGCTGGTTTTTGACGCCGTGGCCCGTAATCAGTTTTACATTTACAGTCACCCCAAGGCCCTCGGTGCGGTGCAAACGCGGCTGGAAGACGTTTTGCATGCCCGCAACCCGAGCGACCCCTTTGCCGACAGACCCGAGCTGGGCGAGCAACTGCGCTTAGCTTTGCGGGCGGTGTCTCGGTAGGCTGACGCAAGGCCCTGTGGGAAAATCCGCAGCCTTCTTTGACGAACCCTTCACTGGCCCCTTTCGGCCGCGGCCGGACTTCTGGCCCATCCTCCATTCATGCAAAAAATCATCCGGCAAATCGCCGCAGAAATCAAAGTCAATGAGCAGCAAGTGAGCACCGCAGTGGAGCTGCTCGATGGCGGTGCCACCGTTCCCTTTATCGCCCGTTACCGTAAAGAAGTCACCGGCGGGCTGGACGACATTCAGCTGCGCGAACTCGAATACCGATTGGGCTACCTGCGCGAGCTCGAAGAGCGCCGCTACACCGTGCTCAACAGCATTGAAGAGCAGGGCAAGCTCACGCCAGAGTTACGTGCCGCCATTGACGCAGCCGCCACCAAGCAAGATCTGGAAGACCTGTACCTGCCCTACAAGCCGCGCCGCCGCACCAAGGGCCAGATAGCGCGCGAAAACGGCATCGAGCCGCTGGCCGACGCCTTGTTTGCCGACCCGACTCTGGTGCCGGCGGACGCTGCCGCGCCTTATGTCAAGGCTGAAAAAAACGAAAGCGGCGACGACTTCTCCACCGTGCAGGCCGTGCTCGACGGTGTGCGCGACATCTTGAGCGAGCGCTGGGCTGAAGACGCGCCGCTGGTGCAGTCGCTGCGCGCCTGGCTGTGGAGCGAAGGCCTGCTGACCTCCAAGCTGGTGGCCGGCAAGGACGAGAACAACCCTGACCACGCTAAATTTCGAGACTACTTTGACTACGACGAGCCGATCGGCCGCGTGCCTTCTCACCGCGCGCTGGCGGTGTTTCGAGGTCGCGCCCTCGAAATTCTGGACGCCAAACTGGTCTTGCCTGAGCCGCCGGAGGTGGCTGCCGGAGCGGTCAAAGGCCCGGTGGTCTCGCTGGCCGAAGGCAAGATCGCGATTCACCTGGGCTGGAGCCACAAGGCGCGG
>JBIKHX010000100.1:0-6913 GCA_044361945.1 Polaromonas sp.
GGCCACGCTCAACGCCAAGTTCATTCACGCCTCGCTCGGTTTGCGCTGCCTGCTGGCCAACATGGACCGGCATGGTGGCGCGGGCTTGCGGGCGCAAACGGCTTTGCGTGAATTCGTCATCCAGCAACGGCCCACGCAGATCGTGGAGGACTTGCTGGCGCTCAAGCCCCGCGTCATCGGGCTGGGCATCTACATCTGGAACGTGGTCGAAACCACGCAGGTGCTGCGGCTGCTCAAGGCGCTGCGGCCTGACATCAAAGTGGTGCTGGGCGGGCCCGAGGTGAGCTTTGAAACCGAATCGCAAGAGATTTGCCAGCTGGCCGACCATGTGGTCACGGGCTGGGGCGATGTGAGCTTTCCCAAGCTGTGCCGCGCGCTGCTCGACGGCCCGCAGCCGCTGATGAAAGTGATCGCAGGCGAGCAGCCGCCTTTGGACGCGCTGGCCTACCCGTACAGCGAGTACACCGACGACGACATTGCCAAGCGGCTCTTGTATGTAGAGGCTTCTCGTGGTTGCCCCTTCAAGTGTGAGTTCTGCTTGTCGTCGCTGGACAAGACGGCCTGGGCGTTTGACCTGGACGCCTTTATGGCCGAGATGGCCGCGCTGTATGCACGCGGCGCGCGCAACTTCAAGTTCGTGGACCGCACCTTCAATTTGAAGGTGGAGTTTTCGGTGCGCATCTTGCAGTTTTTTTTAGACCGCATGCAGGTGGACGGCGGCGTGCCGGATTTGTTTGTCCACTTTGAGGTGGTGCCCGACAGCCTGCCGGACAGGCTGAAAGAGTTGATCGTGAAGTTTCCGGCCGGCTCGCTGCAGTTTGAAGTGGGCGTGCAGAGTTTCAACCCCGAGGTGCAGCAGCGCATTTCGCGCAAGCAAGACAACACCAAGACCGCCGACAACCTGCGCTGGCTGGTGACGCAAAGCCAGGCGCATGTGCATGCCGATTTGATCTTTGGCCTGCCCGGCGAAACGCTGGAGAGCTTTGCCGCCGGCTTTGACCGGCTCTACGCTTTGCGCCCGCATGAGATTCAGTTTGGCATTTTGAAGCGCTTGCGCGGCACGCCGATCACGCGCCACACGGCCGACTTTGCGATGGTCTACGACCCGCAAACGCCGTACACGATCTTGCAAAACTCCACCATTGACTTTGCCACGCTGCAGCGCATCCAGCGCTTTGCCCGCTACTGGGACATGGTGGCCAACTCGGGGCGCTTCATGCGCGCGCGCGCGCTGCTGCTCGAAGGCACTGAGGCTTTGCCGGTCACTGCGTTTTCAGCGTTCTTGAACTTCAGCGACTGGCTGTGGGCCACCACGGGCAAGACGCATGAGTTCGCTTACGAGAAACTGGTGGACTTGCTGTTTGCGTACCTGAGCGCAGAGCGCGGTTTGCCAACGGCCGTGGTGCGCGAGGCCCTGCTGGCCGACTACCAGGCCAGCGGCGCGCGCGGCAAACCGGCTTGCTTGGCAGAGGCCTTGCAGGCGATAGCTCAGCCGCTTACGCCGGCCGGGCAGGTGCGGGCGCAGCGCCAGGGGCGGCATGTGAGCCAGGGGCATGGGGTGTAAAGCGCCGCGTGTCAGAATTAGCCATGACTTCCCCTTTGCCCCGTTTCTGGGCCGACCTCAAGACCACTGACTTTGCGCAGCTTGACGCGGCGCGCAGCATCGCTGTGCTGCCGCTGGCCGCCACAGAGCAGCATGGCCCGCACTTGCCGCTGAGCGTGGACACCGACCTGGTCAATGGCGTGGTGGCGCATGCGCTGGCGCATTTGCCGGCCGGCTTGCCGGTGTTTTTTTTGCCGACGCAAACGGTGGGCCGCAGCGTGGAGCACACGGCTTTTGCCGGCACGCTGACGCTGAGCGCAGCCACGCTGATTCAAGCCTGGGTAGACCTCGGTGAATGCGTGGCGCGCACCGGCATCAAAAAACTGTTGCTGCTCAATTCACATGGCGGCAATGTGTCCACCATGGACATCGTCGGGCGCGAGTTGCGTGCGCGTTGCGGCATGACAGTGGCCATGGTCAACACCTTTGCGCTTCCGCTGCCGGCGGCGGTGCAAGCGCTGTTTGGCGCGGATGAAGAGCGCTTTGGCGTGCACGGCGGCGAGGTCGAAACCTCGATGATGCTGGCCTTGCACCCCGAGCGGGTGGACATGCGGCAGGCGCAGAACTTTGAGAGCACCAGTCGGCAGCGGGCGCGTGATTTTTCGATCATCGGCAACGGGCGCAGCGTCAAGCTGGCCTGGGCCGCGCAAGACCTGAATACCGCCGGTGCGGCCGGCAACGCGGCGGCGGCCACGGCCGACAAAGGCCTTGCGGTGCTGGAGGCCAGCGGCCGCGCACTCGCAGAGTTGCTGGCCGAGTTTGACAGCCTGCCGGCCTTCTAAGCCTGCGGACCTTTTAAGCCCGCGGACCATTTAAGCCTGGCGCTTTATTCGAGCGTGGCGCCGGTCAGTTTGATGACCTTGCCCCAGCGGTCGATCTCTTCAGCGATGTAGCTACGGAACTGATCTGGCGTGCTGCCCACCGGCAGCGCGGCCTGCGCCAGCAGCGTGGCGCGCACTTCAGGCAGCGCCAGAATTTTGGTGGTTTCCGCGTTCAGCCGCGCAATGATGGCTGGCGGTGTGCCGGCCGGTGCCATCAGGCCGCTCCAGGAGCTCACTTCAAAGCCGGCCAGCCCGGACTCAATCAGCGTGGGCACCTCGGGCAGTTGCGGCAGGCGCTGTTGGCCGGCCACGGCCAGCGCGCGCAGCTTGGGGTTTTTAGCCTGTGGAATGGCTGAGAGCGAGGTCACAAAACTCATGGACACCTCGCCCGAGAGCAGCGCGTTCATGGCCGGTGCAGTGCCTTTGTAGGGGACGTGAATCATGTCCACGCCGGCGCGCATTTTGAGCAGTTCACCGCCTAGGTGCGGCGAGCCGCCATTGCCTGACGACGCAAACGACAGCGTACCCGGTTTGGCTTTGCCCAGTGCAATCAGTTCGTTGACAGTGCGCACCGGCAGCGCTGCATTGACCATTAGCACGCTGGGTGAAGCCACCAGCTGGGTGATGGGCGCAAAACTACGCAGGGTGTCGTAGTTCATCTTTTTGTAAAAGGTCATGTTGGTGGCGTTGGCGATGGTGCCCAGCAGCAGCGTGTGGCCGTCGGGTTTGGCGCGGGCCACTTCTTCAGACGCAATGTTGGAGCTGGCGCCGGCCTTGTTTTCAACCACCACGGTCTGGCCCAGTACTTCCTGCAGCCGCGTGGCCACCAGGCGCGCAATGATGTCGGTGGGCCCGCCCGGCGCGTAACCCACCAGCAGGCGGATGGGTTGCGTGGGGTAGGCGGGTGCAGCGGCGGGCGTTTGTGCCAGCACGGGTGCACTGGCCACCGCGGCTAGCACTGCCGCCATGGCGTGGCGACGCGTGAACGATGTGGGGTTGGGGTTCAAACAGGTCATGGGCTTTGTCTCCAGATGGGCAGGGGGTCGGCGCTCAATGAGGCGACGTTAATGCGGCGGCGAGCTCAGTTGCACCAGGCCCCGCTCGGTTTGCAAAGTGGCGCGTATACCCGGTGTGCCGTTTTGCACTTGCATGCCGGCCAGGCCAATGGCCTCGCAGGCGCTTTCAATCCATTCGGAAGTCGGGTGCGTCAGTTGCAGGCCTTGCAGTTGCAGGCCCGAGTAGGGCAGAGTCTGGGTCGGGTGGGCCGGCTCGGCTTCACCCGGCTCGCCCCATTGAATGAGCGTTGGCAGCGCGCCGCCCAGCAGGCGCTGGCCGTCGTCGCGCACGGTGATGCGCCATTGCAGCAGGCCTTCAGGCGTGGGCCTGGAGGCCTTTATCACCTGGCCGCAGTCCAGCCCCAGCGAGCCCAGGGCGTACATGGCCGGCTGCACATCCGGGCAACGCGCCACAAAGTGAATCAGCTGCGGGCCATCCCGCACCACCTGCGCGTGCAGCACCGGGTCGTCAATATCAAACCAGCGCTTCAGGCCGGGCGCGCGCTGGCTTTGGGCCTCGGGGTCCAAAGCGATGATCTCCAGGTACGTGTCGGGATAAGCAAAACTGGAGATGTTGACCAGCAGGTTGTGCGTGCCCATCAGCGGGTGCTGACCGCCTGGCGAGGGCGTGACCCCGAGCAGATGAGTGCACCAGCGCGCACCCTCTTCCAGCGTAGCAGCCAGCACCACCAGGTGGTCGACCGTTGTGCGCAAAATCTGTTGGTTCATAGCAGCACCTCTCCTTTGATGCATGTTACAGAATCTCCACCGATCCAGACTTGGCCGCCTGCGTCGCGCCGCACATGCACCTGGCCGGCGCGGCCGATGTTCAGGCCCTGCGAGGCAGTGTAGTTGTCGGGCAGCAGGCCATCGCCGATCAGCCACTGCGCCAGGCTGGCGTTCAGGCTGCCGGTGACCGGGTCTTCGTTGATACCGGTGGCCGCTGCAAAGGCGCGCACTTCCAGGCGGGGCGCGGCACTGCCAACAGAGCGCGCACCGAAGGCGGCGGCTTCGCGGTTGGCGCGGCGTATCAAGATGGAGTCGCTGCCCTCGTCAGTGGCCGGGTAAATGCCGGCCACACCGACCTTGACCCCGAGCCTGGCCAGCTGCGCGTGGTCGGGCGAGAGTTGCAGCACGGTGGCGGGAGAGTCCAGCAGCAGGCTGAACCACAGCGGGCCGTTGTCCAGCGACTGCGCGGCCAGCACCTGCGCCGGTGTGATGCCCAGCGCGGCTGTCACTTCGGCCAGCTCGGCCGTAGCCGGTGTGCTGCGTTGCAGGGCGGGCGCGGCAAAGGCCAGCCGGCCCGAAGCGTCCGAAGTACCAGAGCCCGCCTCGCGGGCAATCTGCACCAGCCCCTTGGCGCATTGCTGAACCACGCGCCCCGCGGTCTGCGGCTGCCCGCCCGCTTCCAGCCAGGCGTGGCAGCTGCCCAGCGTGGGGTGGCCGGCAAAAGGCAGCTCGCCGCCGGGCGTGAAAATGCGCACCCGGTAGTCTGCTGTGGCCTCGGTGGGTGGCAGCAAAAAAGTGGTTTCAGACAAGTTGGTCCAACATGCAAAACGCTGCATGGCGTCGTCGCTCAGGCCTTCGCCGTCCAGCACCACGGCCAGCGAGTTGCCCAGATAGGCTTGCGCGGTAAAAACATCGACTTGTTTAAAGGGGCGCTGGCGCATGGTGTGGTGGCGGAAGTGGCAAAGGCAGTGGCGATGGAATTGTGGGGTTGCTGGTGCTTAAAGAAGCAGGCCGGCGCTAACTCAGCGCCATGTCGAGGACGCCGGCGCTGGCTTGCCGCGCGCGCAAGCCCTGGTACCAGCGCTCGACGTTTGGCCAGCTTTGGCGGGGCTGCGGCAGGCCAAACCAGCGGTGCGCCTCGCAGCCCAGCACCACGTCGGCCATGGTGAAACGAACGCCCGCGACAAAAGCGTGACGCCCGAGTTGGGCGTCCAGAGTGGCCAGCAAGGCTTCAACAGCCGCATTCGAATCGCTGATCGCCTGCGCGTTGCGCTGCTCGGGCGCAGTCCGAATCAGTTGCCAGAAGCCCTGGCGGCTGGCCGGATTGAAAGTGGTTTGCTGCCAGTCCATCCAGCGCTCGGCTTCAAAACGCTCGCGCAGATCGTTAGGGTAGAGCTGGCCGTGTGAGTGTTTGGCGCAGAGATAGCGCACGATCACATTCGATTCCCACAGCACGAAGTCACCATCCTCTATCACCGGCACCAGCGCGTTGGGATTGAGCCGCAGGTACTCGGGCGTCTTGACCAAACCAAACTGGCCGCCGGCTTCGTTGCGCTGAAACTCCAGGCCCAACTCCTGCGCCGTCCAGACCACCTTTTTGACATTGATGGAGCTCATGCGGCCCCAGATCTTCAGTGTGTTGGCGCTAGCCATGGGCAATCCTTTGACTGTGTTTTGCCTTAGTTTATTTGCCGCCCGGATGCACGGCCATTTTTTTGCTCAAAAACACCGTGCAGATCACCGCCAGCGCAAAGCCGACAGTCAACGCGTCCAGCTTTTCGCCCAGCAGCGGCACTGCAAACAGCATGGTGATGAAGGGCTGCAAGAGCTGCACCTGGCTCACGCGCACCGTGCCGCCCAACACCAGCCCGCGGTACCAGGCAAAAAAGCCCAGCCACATGGAAAACACACCCAAATAAACCAGCGCCCACCAAGCGCTTGCGGGCACGGCCTGGGCCGGCCACAACAGCCAGGTGGCTGGCAGGCTGAGCGGCAGGGTCAGCAACAGCGCCCAGCTGATCACATGCTCTGGCCGCATAGTGTGTGACAAGCGCCCGCCAAAGGCATAACCCATGGCAGCGCACAAGGCCGCGGCCAGCAAGAGCAAGTCGGCCGGCTCAAAGCGCAAGTGCGTGCCCGCGCCGGCGCGTACCAGCGCATAAGTCACCACCAGCGCGCTGCCCAGGCCGGCACACCACCAGAAGCCGGCAGCTGGGCGCTGGCGTTGCAGCAGCGCGCCGGCAGCGGCTGTGAGCAGCGGCATCAGGCCCAAAATCACACCCGCATGAGCGGCCTCCACATAACGCAGCGCCACCGAAGTCAGCAGCGGGAAACCCAGCACCACGCCCAGCGCCACCAGCGCCAGCGGCCGCCACTCGTGGCGCTGCGGCCAGGGCGCGCGCGTGGCCAGCAGGTACAGCCCGGCCAGGCTGGCGGCCAGCGCCGCCCGGGCCAGTGCCACAAAAATGCTGGACATGTGCGGCGCCTCGGGCGTGCCCACCGCCAGCCGGGTCAGCGGCAAGGTGGCGGCAAAAATAACGATGCCGGCCAGTCCCAGCCAGAGCCCCCGGTTCAGCGCGTTGGCGTCTTTCATCGCAGCAGCATCCAGCTGACCGTCAACACCAGCACCAGGGCCATGATGCGGTTGAACCAGCGCAGTCGGGTGCAGCTGCCGTCAGGGCCGGCCAGCCAGTGGCGCAGCAGCG
>JBIKHX010000004.1:0-22014 GCA_044361945.1 Polaromonas sp.
GAATAGGAGGCAGCGGACCGAAGTGAGGGACGACTGCTGTAAAGCGCGGCGCGTTTCATGCCATAAACCATATCACAGCCAGCGGTGATACAGTGGCCTTGTCATTCACGAAGACCCCTGAAGAAGATGCATTTTCTTTGGCCCGATGCGCTTTGGTCCTTGCTGCTCTTGCCTGTGTTGTTGCTCGGCTACAGGTGGATGCTGCGTCGCAGGCGCAAAGTGGCCGTCATTTACCCATCGCTCTCGCTCATCCTGCCGGCCATGGGAAAAGGCCAGCGCTTTCGTCGCCATATTCCCCCCGCTTTGTTGCTCGCTGCATTGGCTGCCGCTTTGATGGGTGCTGCGCGCCCAAGCGCCCAAGTGGTGCTCCCGGCAGATTACCTGACGCTGGTGCTAGCCATGGATGTCTCGCGCAGCATGCTGGCGCAAGATGTCAAACCCAGTCGGATTGAGGCGTCTCAGGCTGCGGTGAAAGCTTTTTTACAAGAACTCCCACCTGATGTGCGTGTGGGTATTGTTTCTTTTGCTGGTAATGCACAACTGGTGCAACAAATCACTGATAGCAAAGAAGATTTGATCGCTTCTATTGACCGATTTCAGCTGCAAAGAGGCACGGCCACCGGCAGCGGTTTGCTGGTTGCGCTCAACACCTTGCTGCCCGACGCAGGCATTGATCTGGAGTCGACTTTGTTTGGACGCGACTTCCGAAGTTATGGCAACTCCGGCGGGGGGCAGTCGCTGGATCAGCGCACAGCCAAACCACCCCCCATTGAACGCGCCCCGGTGCCGGTGGGTTCTTACACCGGCGGTGCCATCGTGCTGCTGTCGGACGGACGTCGCACCATCGGGCCTGATCCACTTGAAGCGGCCAAACTGGCTTCCAACCGGGGGGTACGCGTTTACACGGTGGCGTTTGGGACGGCTGAAGGTGTGATCCCGGGGATGGAAGGCTGGTCGTTTTACGCCCGTGTGGATGAAGAATCACTCAAGGCCATGGCCAAAATCACCGGAGCTGAGTTTTTTCGTGCGTCCAATGCGACGGACTTGAAGAATATTTATGAGCATCTTTCTTCCAAGTTCACCCTTGAACGCCGCGACACCGAAGTGACAGCTCTTTTTGCGGGCCTGTGCCTGCTGCTGGTGCTCAGTGCAATGGGTCTGTCGCTGCATTGGTACCGACGCTGAACAATCGACGAACTCATTGCGCGGCTCGCTCCTCATGAGTTTGTGGATAGACACCCATTGCCACCTGGACGCGGCCGAGTTCCATGCCGACACCCCGGCCGTGCGTGCCCGGGCCAGGCAGGCGGGCGTGGAGCGCTTGGTGATACCGGGTGTGGCGGTGAGCAACTTTCAGGCGGTGCGCGAGCTGGCGCACCTGGGCGGTGATGCCTATGCGCTGGGCATTCACCCTTTGTATGTGGCGCAGTCAGTCGATGCCGACCTGGCCACCCTGGCCGCTGAGCTGACGCTGCGGCTGGACGATCCGCGGCTGGTGGCGGTCGGCGAGATCGGGCTGGATTTTTTTGTGCCTGAGTTGCAGCTGAGTCCGTTAAGGGAAAAGCAGGAGATGTTTTACCGCGCGCAGCTTTTGCTGGCGCGCCAGCATGGGCTGCCGGTGATCTTGCATGTGCGGCGCTCGGCCGACCGGCTGCTCAAGCATTTGCGTGAGCTGGCGCCACCCGGCGGCTGGTACGGCATTGCCCATGCTTTTAACGGCAGTGCGCAGCAGGCCCAGGCTTTCATCGACCTGGGCTTGAAGCTCGGTTTTGGCGGCGCCATTACTTTTGAAGCGGCGCGGCAGATCAGGCAACTGGCCACCGAGCTGCCACTCCAGGCGCTGGTGCTGGAAACTGATTCACCCGACATACCCCCACAGTGGCTTTACCAAAGCGCACAGGCCAGGGCTGCCGGTGCCGCGCAGGGACGCAATGAGCCGGCGGAGTTGCCGCGCATTGCCCGGGTGCTGGCCGGTTTGCGCGGCATGCCCATCGAAGCGCTGGCCCGGGCCTGCACAGCCAATGCGCTGGCGGCCTTGCCGCGTTTGAGTCAGCTGTAAGGGCGGTCACAATAGCGCAGCCTGGCTGGTCCGGCGCAGTGCTTTGAAAACACAGGAAACGATCTGATGGCCCGCAATACGGATGCTTCTGGCGCTGCCAGCGATTTACCCGAGGTTAATTTTTCTGACTACAGGGACATTCGCTTTTTGCATTTGGGCACTGAATGGGTGCAGGGCTCGATGTTGATTGACGCGCCCTTTGATATTCAACTTGAGTATGTCCAGCGCATGATGGTTTGGCTCTTGTTTGTGGAGCCCCAAGCGGTCGCCGGCCTGCACAGCATGCAGCTGGGCTTGGGCTCTGCGGCGCTGACCAAGTTTTGTTACAAAAAACTGCGCATGCGCAGCACCGCCATTGAGATCAATCCGCAGGTGCTGGCCGCCTGCCGGCTGTGGTTCAAGTTGCCGGCCGACGACAGCCGCTTGCAGGTGCTGCTGGCCGATGCCGGGCGCGAGATCAAAAAAGACCTTCATCTGGGCACCGTCGATGCCTTGCAGGTGGATCTGTATGACCATGAGGCAGCCGCGCCTGTGCTGGACAGTGCCGCCTTTTATGCCGACTGCCGCCGGCTGCTGACGGACGAGGGCATGATGACCGTCAACTTGTTTGGCCGCGATGCGAGCTTTGAGAGCTCGTTGGACAAAATAGCTGACGTCTTCGGGGCTGAGTCGGTGTGGGTTTTCAAGCCCACCCGTGAAGGCAACGCTGTGGTGGCAGCGCAGCGCCATGGCAGTCGACCGGGCCGCGAGATCTTGCAGCAGCGGGCCGAGGCGGTGGAATCGCGCTGGGGTTTACCCGCATGTAAATGGCTCAGGTTGTTCAAACCGCTGCTTGGATAGGTGAAAGCCACATGATCGCGCTGCGCATTTGCATGCACAATCCAAAAGTTCTATTAATTTAAGGGGACCATCCGTGAATATCAAAAGTCAAAAAGACTTTGTTTCCGGGCTCATGTTCATGGGCATCGGTGGGGCTTTTGCCTGGGGCGCTACAGCTTACTCGTTGGGAACTGGCGCCCGTATGGGGCCTGGTTATTTCCCGCTCTTACTGGGCGTGATGATGGTCGTTCTAGGCGCCGTCATTACCTTCAACTCGCTGGTGATTGAACGTGCTGGTGGTGACAAGATCGGCAAGTGGGCCTTTCAGCCACTGATCTTCATCATCGGTGCCAACCTGATCTTCGGTATTTGTCTGGGCGGTCTGCCGTCCATCAAGCTGCCCGCCATGGGCATGATTTTTGGCATCTATGTTCTGACTTTTGTCGCCAGCATGGCTTCAGCCGGCTGGAAGCCGAAAACCACCTTCATCCTTGCCACCAGTTTGGCTGCCATCAGCTACGTGGCTTTTGTGAAAATTCTCAAGCTGCAGTTCCCGGTCTGGCCTGCTTTCATCACAGGCTAAGGAGTTAAGAAAATGGAACTTATTGCGAATCTTTCGCTGGGTTTTGGTGTGGCGTTCACGCCCATCAACCTGCTTTACGCCTTCATCGGTGTCGTGCTGGGCACGCTCATTGGTGTGTTGCCGGGTATCGGCCCTGTGGCCACCATCGCCATGCTGCTGCCGGCCACTTACGCTTTGCCACCTGTGTCGGCACTTATCATGCTGGCCGGCATTTACTACGGCGCCCAGTACGGTGGCTCGACCACTGCCATCTTGGTGAACCTGCCAGGTGAATCGTCATCGGTGGTGACCTGTATTGACGGCTACCAGATGGCCCGAAAAGGTCGAGCGGGGCCCGCCCTGGCTGCGGCCGGTATGGGTTCTTTCTTCGCAGGTTGCGTGGGCACCTTGATTCTGGCGGCCTTTGCGGCCCCGCTGACTGAGCTGGCTTTTAAATTCGGCCCTGCTGAATATTTTGCCTTGATGGTGCTGGGCCTGATCGGCGCTGTGGTGCTGGCTTCGGGTTCGCTACTCAAGGCGATTGCCATGATCGTGCTGGGTTTGTTGCTGGGTCTGATCGGCACCGACGTCAACTCCGGCGTGGCGCGTTTCAGTTTTGACATTCCTGAGCTCACCGACGGCATTGGCTTTGTGGTGATTGCCATGGGCGTGTTCGGATACGGCGAGATCATCTCGAACCTGGCCAAGCCTGAAGACGACCGCGAAGTCTTCACGGCCAAGGTGACGGGCTTGTTCCCCACCAAGGACGATTTCAAGAAGATGGCGCCGGCTGTGCTGCGTGGAACCTTCCTGGGTTCAGCGCTGGGCATTTTGCCCGGTGGCGGCGCTTTGCTGTCGGCATTTGCTGCTTATGCACTGGAAAAGAAATTGGGCACCAAGCCCGGCGAAATCCCGTTTGGTCAGGGCAATATCCGCGGTGTTGCCGCGCCTGAGTCGGCCAACAATGCGGGCTCACAAACCTCCTTCATTCCCTTGCTGACTTTGGGCATCCCGCCCAACGCCGTGATGGCCTTGATGGTGGGCGCCATGACGATCCACAACATCCAGCCCGGCCCGCAGGTCATGACCAGCAACCCCGAGCTGTTCTGGGGTCTGATCGCCTCCATGTGGATCGGCAATGCGATGCTGGTCATCTTGAACCTGCCGCTCATCGGCATCTGGATCAAGCTGCTGACTGTGCCGTACCGCTTCTTGTTCCCGGCCATTGTGCTGTTCTGCGCGATCGGTGTGTTCTCTACCAACAACAACACCTTCGACGTATGGATGGTCGGCATCTTCGGTGTGGTGGGTTACCTGTTCGTCAAGCTCGGTTGCGAGCCCGCACCTTTGCTGCTGGGTTTCATCCTGGGCCCCATGATGGAAGAAAATCTGCGCCGCGCGCTGCTCTTGTCACGCGGTGACTGGAGTGTGTTTGTGACGCGACCGCTGTCTGCCAGCCTGTTGGCTGCCGGTGCGCTGATGTTGGTGATCGTGCTTCTGCCGTCCATCAAGAGCAAGCGTGAAGAGGCGTTTGTCGAAGACTAAAACGCTCCGCCTGACCAAAAACGGCGCTTTCGGGCGCCGTTTTTTTTATCCATTGCACAATTGACGTATGAACTTTAATTTCAACAACCCCTACACCACCACCCGCTTGCCGGTTTTTGCCCGCAACGTCGTCTCTACCTCGCACCCGCTGGCCGCGCAAGCCGGCCTGCGCATGCTGCTCAAGGGGGGCAATGCGGTAGACGCCGCCATTGCCGCAGCGGCTGCCATGACCATCGTCGAGCCGGTTAGCAACGGCCTGGGAAGTGACTCCTTTTGTATTTTGTGGGACGGCAAAGAACTGCACGGGCTGAACGCCTCGGGCCGGGCGCCCGCGGCCTGGACGCCAGAGTATTTCAAGAATAAATACGGCAACGACACCTTGACCCCACCCAAGCGCGGCATGGACTCGGTGACAGTGCCCGGTGCGGTGGCCAGCTGGGTCAGCATGAGCGAGCGTTTTGGCAAGCTGCCGTTTGCTGACTTGCTGGAGCCGGCCATTGAGATCGCCGAGCGCGGTTACTTGATGGCCACTGTGGTGCAGCAAAAATGGGCCGCTGCGACCGATGAGCTCAAAGGCTTGCCGGGCTTTGCGAAGTCGTTTTTGCCTTGGGGCCGTGCGCCGCAGGTCGGCGAGCTGTTTCAGTTCAAGGCCGCTGCCAAAGCCTTGCGTTTGATAGGGCAGACCAAGGGCCAGGCTTATTACGGCGGCGAGATTGCGCACGCTTTAGAAAAATTCTCCAAGCAGCACGGCGGCAGCCTCACAGCCAAAGATTTTGCAGCCTACCAGCCCGAATGGGTCAAGCCCATAGGCCGCGATTACCGCGGCTACACCTTGCACGAGATTCCGCCCAACGGGCAGGGCATTGCAGCGCTGATTGCCCTGGGTATTCTGGATAAATTTGATGTGGCCGGCTTGCAGGTCGATGGCGTGGATTCGCAGCACTTGCAGATCGAAGCCATGAAACTGGCTTTTGCCGACGTCTACAAATACGTCGCTGAACCGGCGTCCATGGAAGTGACGGCCGAGCAGATGCTGGACGATGCCTACCTGGCCAGCCGCGCCAAGCTGATCGACATGACAAAAGCGCAGGACTTTGGCGCGGGCAACCCGGTCAAGGGCGGCACCATTTACCTGACAACCGCCGACGAAGACGGCATGATGGTCAGCTTCATTCAGAGCAACTACATGGGCTTTGGCTCGGGTTGTGTGGAGCCTGAGTTCGGCGTCAGCTTGCAAAACCGCGGCCATGGTTTTAGCTTGCAGCCGGGTATCAACCAGGTGGCGCCGGGCAAGCGGCCGTTTCACACCATCATTCCGGCCTTCCTCAGCAAAGACGGCCAGCCCGTCATGAGCTACGGCGTGATGGGTGCCAACATGCAGCCGCAAGGCCATATGCAGACGCTGGTGCGCATGCTCGACTACAAACAAAACCCGCAAGCTGCATGTGATGCGCCGCGCTGGCGCTTTAATGCCGGGCTGGAGATCAATGTCGAGTCGGCGATGGACCCGGTCACCGTGCAGGCCCTCGCCCGGCGTGGCCACCGTGTGGATGTCATCAACGACTCTTACCAGGACTTCGGCGCAGGCCAGTTCATCTGGCGCGCGGGCGACCCCAAGGTAGAAGGCTATGTGGCGGCCAGCGACTCGCGCCGTGACGGGCAGGCGGTCGGTTTTTAATGAAAAGACAAGTCTCTGGCCCTGTGCTTCAGGGCGGTGCTGGTGATTGAGAGCAAGCCGCCGCAACTGGTGGCTGGCATCACACTGGCGGCGCTGGGGGCCTTTGCCTTCAGCGGCAAAGCCATCATTGTCAAATTGGCTTATCGCTATGGCGTGGATCCGGTCACGCTGATCATGCTGCGCATGCTGTTTGCGTTGCCCGTTTTTGCGCTCTTGGCCTGGTGGGCCAGCCGGGGCAAGCCGGCACTGTCGCTGCGCGACGCTCTGGGTGTGCTGGGGTTGGGTTTTGTGGGCTACTACCTGTCGAGTTTTTTGGACTTTGTCGGTTTGCAGTACGTCAGCGCTTCTCTAGAGCGCTTGATCTTGTACCTCAATCCGACGCTGGTGCTCTTGCTCGGTTGGTTGATTTACAGCCGCCGTGCCAGTCATCTACAGGCCCTGGGCATGGTCATCAGTTACGCCGGCGTGGTGCTGGTTTTCGGCCATGAAATGACAATGCAAGGCGCCGATGCGGCTTGGGGCGCCTTGCTGGTTTTTTTGAGCGCTATCACTTACGCGCTTTACCTGGTGTACAGCGGTGAGCTGGTCAAACGGCTGGGCTCGCAGCGCCTGGTGGGCCTGACCGGGACGGTGGCTTGCCTGTGCTGCATTTTGCAGTTCGCGCTGCTGCGGCCCTTGTCGCTGGAAGCTGTGGCGCCGCAGGTGATGTGGCTTTCGCTTATCAACGCGGCGGCCTGCACTGTGGCGCCGGTGTTGATGGTGATGATGGCTATTGAGCGCATCGGCCCCGGGCTGACCGCGCAAACCGGCATGATCGGCCCCATGTCCACCATCACCATGGGCGTGCTGATTCTGGGCGAGCCCTTCACGGCCTGGGTGGCAGTGGGCACAGCCCTGGTGCTGGCCGGTATTTATGTGTTCACGCGTTCTGCACAAACAAAAGGAAATTGACATGGACTTGGGTATCAAAGGCAAATGGGCGCTGGTGTGCGGGGCCAGCAAAGGCTTGGGCTTTGGCTGCGCGCAGGCGCTGGTGCGCGAGGGTGTGCATGTCATCATCGTGGCGCGCGGCGCAGAGGCCTTGCAGGCCGCCTCCGCTCAACTGATGGCCGACCCCTTACGGCCCGCAACGACCGAGGTACTGAGCGTGGCGGCGGACATCACCAGCACCGAAGGCCGTGCCGCAGTGTTCAAGTTGCGCCAGGACTTTGACATCGTCATCACCAACGCCGGCGGCCCACCACCCGGTGACTTCCGCCAGTGGGACCGTGACACCTGGATCAAGGCGGTAGACGCTAATATGCTCACCCCGATCGAGTTGATCAAGGCCACAGTCGACGGCATGGCCGCGCGCGGCTTCGGCCGCATCGTCAACATCACCTCGAGCGCAGTCAAAGCGCCCATCGATATTCTGGGCCTGAGCAACGGCGCACGCAGCGGCCTGACGGGCTTTGTGGCGGGCGTCTCGCGCAGCAAGCTGGCGGGGCAGGGCGTGACCATCAACTCTTTGTTACCGGGTGCGTTTGACACCGATAGACTGCGCAGCAACTTGGCCGGTGCAGCGCAAAAAACCGGTCAGAGCGTTGATGCAGTGGCCGAGGCCCGGCGCAAGACCATTCCGGCGCAGCGCTTTGGAACGCCTGAGGAATTTGGCGCGATCTGCGCCTTTTTGTGCAGCACGCACGCGGCCTACATGACAGGCCAGAACGTGCTGGCCGACGGCGGCGCTTACCCCGGCACTTACTGAGCAGGCAGGCGGCTTAGGAGAGGTCTTTAGAACTCGCGCTGTATGGAGACTTGTATAGTAAAAGTTTATCCAATGAAACATAAAGCGCTATTTCAACGAACCTCAGAGCATTTGGGCTGTTTCGCAGGGACTTTTTAGCTCTTTGGCGAGCACTGCCAAGCTTCATGAAAAATTCTACTTTTAGGATCTTTGCTTTATCGGGGGGATTGCCTTTCAAGCAGGCATCTTTGTCAGAGTTTTGAAGGGATTCATTGGGAACTATTGCATCAAGGTTTCTACTACAAGGAAATGTCATTTCTACCAAAGTAATTGGTCATTACGCTTCATCGTGTGTAGGATTAATCTTGATTTGTACGAAGGTTTGTCCTGTAACCTTGTTGTCCATAGTCCGGAAATATCCAGAAAGTGAACCAATGATCAGAAGTTATTGCTATGCATTCATTTTTACTTGCCTTTGCACCATGTTCCCTACACAAGTGGCATTCGCCCAAGGTTGGCCAACAAAGCCGGTAAAAATAATCGTCGGTTCAGCACCCGGTGGCATTCTGGATATAACCGCCAGAGTCATTGGCGAAAAAGTGGGTGAGAAATGGGGGGTCCCGGTGCTTGTCGAGGGCAAGCTGGGTGCGGCCGGAAATATCGCGGGTGATTTTCTTGCGAAGTCACCACCGGACGGATATACCCTGCTGGTGGGCGAAAGTGGCGTCTGGGGAATCAGTCCCCATTTGGTTCAGAAATCTCCTTTCGATCCCCGAACCGATTTTTCTGGTGTTGCCCAGATAGGCTTGGTTCCAGTTTTTTTGGTGATTCCCTCTTCCATTCCCGCCATCAACCTTACGGAATTTATTGCATACGCCCGCAAGAACCCAGGCAAGCTTTCCTATGCATCTGGTGGTCAGGGATCCATCCACCAACTGGCGGCCGAGTTACTCAAATCCATGGCTAAACTGGACGTTGTTCACGTTCCCTACAAGGGCGGATCTCCGGCGGCAATGGCAGTGATGGCTGGTGATGTACAAATGGCTTTCGTAAGCTATGCTGGCGCTCAAAGTGGCATTGCTTCCGGAAAGCTCAGAATCCTTGGCATCAGCACCGCACAGCGCTCACCTAGCCAGCCCGATATTCCTACGCTCAGCGAAAGCGGTCTTCCCGGCTATGCCATCTCAACGACATTGGGAGTAATTGCTCCGTCAAAAATACCAAGGAACCTAATCAACAAGATTCAGATAGACATCTTGGAAGCTGTAGCCATCCCCAGCGTCGCTAAACACATCAACGACGCCGGCGGAATTGTCTCGACTGGATCCGGCGAGCAGTTATCTTCAATCATAAAGTCGGAATACGACAAGTTCGGTGATTTGGTTAAGCTCATCGGTGCGAAATAGCTTTACCTTAGGCTCCAGCCAGGCGGGGCGCTTTGTGGCTAACTCAGGCTAAGCACAAATAAGCGAAAATTCAATCCCTATTTGATTCACGCAATATCTCGGTTTACGGCGCCTTGCGCAAGGATTTCAAACGGATTCAACTACTCCAAGTAGTGATTGAAAGCCGGTGTTGACAACCCAAGCCGCGCTATTTATTGAACTCTCATGGCCAGATTCAGATCCTTGATAGCTTTCCACAGCGTCAACGAGTGCTTACCTGTGAAGGTGTTTTCAGAGGCTGCAGCTTTACCTTCACTGCTTTTCGGCCCGTTTGTCTTCTTAAGCGCTTCCCATCAATGAATCTATTACCTTGCTTTTGTTGTAGCGCCCCGTTGGGAAAGTAGTCCTGTTTTATAAAAATGATCTTCCAAGAGTAATTCACACCCACCAGCGAAGAGATAACCGACAAGCTCTGAGACTGCACTTCCAATGTCCATCCGGAAAAGGTCTTTCAGCGATTCAGTTGGTGTTGGTTCGCCGACTGTTTCGCCAGAATAGTGAAAATGGATTAATTCTGCGCCCTGACTGGAATTCCTATGGCCGTGCCAGCAGGGCGATGTAATGAGGAAGTTAGAAATAGTGCTTAAATCCGCCCGTTGATAAATTTTCATTGAAAAGTTACAAACCGATGTTGTTTAATCAATCCGGTGGCAAGTCCCCAACCATTTAGCCATGCCGAGTTGACAAAATTTCGATGTCACCCAAGGCTAAATTTAGAATTTTGTTGTGATTGTTTGTCCCATATGTCACTCCCTCTGGGCAGGAGTAGGATAGTGCTGCGGTAAAATTCTTGAGAGGGTCTTTTTATGCGTAAAACTGAACCATGAAACAACTCGAACTATCTACGCTATCTATTTTGATTGCTGTTTCAGAGAAGGGTAGTTTTTCAAAGGCGGCATTAAAAGTACACTTATCGGTGGGGTCTGTTAGTAAACGTATTACCGATCTCGAGGCGAGCATTGGAACAGCGTTGTTTTATCGACATGCTCGGGGGGTGCGACTAACGCCCGCGGGCTACAGTATGATTCAACATGCACGTGGCATCTTGTACGGTGTCGATCGCATGCACAGTGAGATTAGCGAATTCTCGCAGGAAATAAAAGGGTACGTGCGCATTGCTGCAACGACCACTGTTGTGACAAACTATCTTCCAAGAGACCTTCATCAATACTTGGAAGACAACCCGGCCGTTCAAATAGATTTGACTGAGCAACTCAGCGAGAATATCGTGGATTCCCTACAACAAGGAAGCATTGACTTTGGCATTTTCTCAAAGTCGGTGCAACATCACGAAATTGAGACTCGTCCGTACCGGACGGAGCAATTCTGCCTAATCACGCTCGCTGATCATCCGCTGGCAAAGCGGGAGTCAATTAAATTTTCAGAGGCTCTAGACAATGATTTTGTTGGACTTTCACACAGCAGCTCAGCATTTGACTTTGTGCGACTGAAGGCGGAATCTAAATTACGCCTGCGAATAAAAGTTCGAAATTTTGATGCAATTTGCAGAGTGGTAAAACTCGGTTTGGGTGTTGGAGTGCTTCCCATATCTATGGCGAACCTTCACACGAAAGATGGGACGTTAAAAGCGATCCCTTTGGAAGACAAATGGGCAAAGCGAGAGCTAGTCCTCGGAACAAAATCGCTGAAAGCTTTTACCATCGGTGTTCGGGGAATATTTCAACATCTTGAGCAAGTTGGAGCGACGCCAATCAAAGAAGAAATGTGTCTTAAAAGTGCACCTGCGGCGTGGGTAAATGCCCAAATGAAGTCGCAAAGATGCCAAACAGCGGGCGTAAAGTCCGTGAAAGGAGTGAATCAGAAGAATATAGTTTCATCCGGAGAACTTTTGTCAATCGACTTTCGTTTTTGTATGGGTTATTAAATGCATCCTTAGCTTGTAGACCTTAATTTTTTGAAATCTTATTCATGCCGATATGCAATGGTGAAGACCTACGGGCTGAATACCATCCGTAAATTTTACTTATCTTTTTTCAGGATTTTTCAAGGTTGTATCTTGGCTGTCACAGTATGGATTTCTTCAGTGATTCTGTGAGCAAAAATTGCAGTGGTCTAAAAGGGTTCTTTCCGGACCTACCGATCAAATGGCGACTCATATTAGGTTACGGTTTTGGAAGCAAGTCAACGCGAATTTTTAATACAAGGAGTTATTACAGATGCTCAACTTAAGCATGTCCTGCGAGCGGTATGACCGCGTGCAGGCAATCTTCGATGGACGAGTAAAAATTGAAGGGTGCAATTTAAATTGCATTCAACTATCTGCCGAGGAAGCCTTTCACAGGGCTTTCAACGGGGAAGAGTTTGACATAACCGAGATTTCTGCAAGCAGCTATATGATGACACTTGCCCGAGGCGAGTCGCCTTATATCGCTATCCCAGCCTTTGTATCAAAGGTATTCCGGCATTCTGCAATTTACATACGTGGAGATCGTGGAATAAATACTCCTCAGGATTTGATCGGTAAGCGCGTTGGGATGCCTGAATACCAAATGACCGCTTGTCTTTGGGCTAGAGGAATATTGGCAGACGAGTATGGTGTACAACCTAAAGATATCAAATGGTTCACTGGTGGCCAGGAACAAGCAGGCAGGCGTGAAAGAGCTCAGCTAACCGTTGATAAAAGTGTTTCTATTACACCAATTGGGCCCGAGAAAACTCTTTCTGCCATGCTCGATGCGGGGGAATTGGACGCTGTCATATCTGCCCGTATCCCAAGCTGCTACAAGATAAATCCGAACGTTATAAGACTCTTCGAGAACTTCCGTGATGTTGAGGCAAAGTACTTCAGAAAAACCAAAATTTTCCCAATCATGCATATGGTGGGGATTCGCAAGCAACTGATTGCTGAACATCCCTGGCTCGCTGTCAGCGTGTTCAAAGCATTTATCAAGGCGAAAGAAATAGCCGTGCATGAGCTGAGAGATGCTGGAGTGCACATGGTAACCTTGCCTTGGGTGTATCAAGAGGTGCTCGCTGCTGAGGAACTCATTGCGAAGGACTATTGGAGTTATGGTATAGATTCCAATCGTGCAGCCATTGAAGCAATGACCAGATATTCATTTGAACAAGGTTTGGCTCAACGCAAGCTCACTTCGGAAGACCTATTTCATCCTGGAACTTTGGAAATGTCAAAAATTTAGGTCTCCACTTAATAGCCCCTAAAAATATGAATTAATTGCTTAAAAAAGGAGTTTTAATATGCTATTTTTCATCCGAAAAATATTTTTTTTATTTTTGTTTCTCTGTTACTTTAGCGTTTCTGCACAAGACTATCCAAATAAGCCGGTCAAAATTGTGGTCGCATCGGCGCCCGGCGGTCCTGTGGATTTTGCTGCTCGAAGCATTGGCCAAAAATTGTCTGAACTTTGGCGCCAGCCGGTCGTGATCGAAAACAAGGCTGGTGCAAGTGAAATGATCGGATCCGAGTATGTAGCTAAATCGCCAGCTGATGGTTACACCCTGCTGGTGATATCTCTTAATCCGCTAACGATCAACCCTTCGGTCTTTCCTAAACTTCCATACGATCCGTTGAAGAGTTTCGCATCTATTGCATCTATTACGACTACCCCGATGGCTTTTGTGGCCAACCCAATGGCGCCATTCAGCAATTTCAGGGAAATGGTTGCAGAATCGAAACGGCGCCCCGGTGGTCTGTCTTGGTCCACGCCGGGTCTTGCAACAGGCAATCATATAGCTGGTGAATGGTTTGCATCTGAAACGGGCGCGAGACTTGTTCATATCCCATACAAGGGCGGGCCTGCCGGAGTAAATGCCGTGATTGCTGGGGAAGTTTCTTTTGGTGTGGTTTCATTAATCCAAGCTTTGCCATTCGTAAAGGCGGGAAATGTCAAGATACTGGGCGTCACTTCTAACAAGCGGAGCCCACTTGCTCTCGATTGGCCCACTGTTGCCGAACTATCTATCCCTGGATTTGATGCACAAGTCCGTTCAGCGATGTTTGCGCCAGCTGCAACATCTAAGCAAGTTATTAATAAAATTAATGCCGATATAAATATGATTCTTCGGTCTGCTGAGATGAGCGATAAACTCGCAGTTCTTGGCGCAGTGCCGCAGACATCTACTCCGCAAGAACTAGACGCAACTATCGCAAGGATCAGAGCGCAAATGACGAAGATTATTGGCGAAGCAAAAATAACTGTCGACTGAGGCCCCTTCTACCATTAGTCTTTTCATTGGAGATGTTCGCGTCTGGAAAATTAATTAGGCCAGTGCCTAGGCCAGCCGCCTTGCGTGCAATAACACTTGCCAAAATTTAAAAGTGCGCTAATATTAATTACCACTTCTAGGAGCAATTGATGATGCATTTCCGTAGCAAATTCCTTCCCAGCTTTCTCGTCACCTGTGCTTTCCTGACTTTTGCCGCAACGGCTGTCGCGCAGGGGGTGGACAAGGTGAAGGTTCGCCTTGATTGGACCCCTTGGGGTTTGCACGGCGCGATGCACCTGGCACAGCAGAAAGGCTGGTACAAGTCCGCGGGCCTTGATGTGGAGATAGAGGACGGTAATGGCTCGGTGACTACTATCCAGATCGTCGGCAGCGGAGACCAGTTCGACGTCGGCCACGCGGCACTGGGCCCGATGATGATCGCCCGCGACAAGGGCCTGCCCGTGAAAGCGATCGCCGTGTTCGCGCGCATCAGCGACCTTGGCGTGCTAGTCCCGTCGGACTCCGGCATCAAGGGACCCCGTGACCTGAAGGGCAAGAAGGTTGCTTACACGGCCGGCTCTCTGGAGGCCCCCTTCATCGATGCGTTTCTGGCCGCGGGTGGCCTAAAGCGCAGTGACGTCGAACTGGTGAGCGTGGACGCCGCAGCCAAATCGGCGACTTACGTGTCCGGCCGCACGGACGCAGTTTTCTCCACCATTCCCTTCTTCGAAGCCATCGTGGCGCAGCCACGGCCGTCCAACAGTATTCGCTTTGCTGACTACAAGCTGCCCATGCCCAGCTTCGGCCTGTTTGCCACTGAGGGCAAGTTGGCCAGCAAGCGCGAGGCAATCGCAAAGTTCGCCAGCATCACCTCGGCATCCTGGCAGTACATCTACAACGGCCACGAGGACGAGGCAGTAGAGGCCATCGTCTTGCAGCGTCCTCAAGCAAAGCTGGACAAAAAAATCCTGCGCGGTCAGGTCGAATCGCTCAAGGGCTTCTTCCGCCTGCCGGCGACCGCAGGTCAACCCTTGGGCGCGCCCGTGGCTTCCGACTGGATTGAAGCGGTGACCACGCTGACGGACGCCGGCCTTATCAAGTCCATTAAGAATGGCGGCGACTTCTATGCCACTGGTCTGGTTCGTCCGACCCCTGCGATTAGCATGGCAAAGTGAGCTCTGCGTCCATTCAGGCTCGGGACGTCTGCAAGACGTACCCCGGGGGTAAGGCGCTCACCGCGTTGAACGGTGTCTCCCTTGACATCAAGCCGGGAGAATTCGTCAGCATCCTGGGGCCCAGCGGCTGCGGGAAGAGTACATTCCTTCGCTGCGTAGCGGGCCTGGAGGACATCACCAGCGGTAGCCTTGCCGTCGAAGGACGAGAAGTGTCCGGCCCGCCTGACCATCTGGGTATGGTTTTTCAGCGCGACGCGCTGCTTGAGTGGCGCAACATCAGGCGAAACATCCTACTTCCCGTGGAATTTGCCCGCAAGCCATTGCAGGAGTACCGCAAGCACCTTGCGGAACTGCTTGAACTCACCGGCCTGACCGAGTTCGCCGACCGCTACCCGCGCGAGCTTTCTGGCGGCATGCGACAGCGCGCGGCCATCTGCCGAGCGCTGATCGACCACCCGCACCTGCTGCTGATGGACGAGCCTTTCGGTGCCCTGGACGCATTGACTCGCGATCAGATGAACGTGGAGCTTCAGAGGATCTGGATGGAGACACGTAACACTGTGGTCTTCGTGACCCACGGCATTGCCGAGGCAGTATTCCTCGCGGACCGTGTTGTCGTTCTCACGCCCCGGCCGGGTAGCATCGCCGACGTGATCGATGTCGATCTGCCGCGGCCGCGGCGATTGGCAGTGCGCGAGACCGCGCAGTTTGGTGCATACACCGGGCGCATCCGCAATCTTTTCAACGACATGGGACTGATTAACGAGCCCCCAACAAATCTGCGGGACGGGGGCGCCTCATGAAAACCTTTCTGATGCGCAACGCGCGCCGCTGGGCGCTTGGTGGTGGCTCCATGATCCTTTTCCTGGCGCTGTGGGAGTTGGCAGTTCACGTTTTAAAAGTGCGGCCCATCACGATGCCGCCCCCCTCCGCAGTGCTGCTGGAGCTGGCGAATGAATGGAAGTGGTACCTGGATCACACGTACTACACCCTTCTCACCACGTTGGGCGGCTTCGCGCTCTCCGTATTTGTGGGCGTCGGCGTCGCCCTGCTGCTGGTCGGTTCGCGTACCTTCGAAGAGTCTGTATACCCTGTGATCGTAGCGCTGAACAGCGTGCCTAAGGTGGCTTTAGCGCCGCTCTTGGTGATCTGGATGGGCACTGGCTACGAGCCGAAGATCGCCATGGCGTTCCTGATCTCGGTGTTCGCCGTGCTGGCGGATGCCGCGCACGGTTTGCGCTCTGTGCCGCAGGACGTACTTGACCTCGGGCGCGTGCTGAAAGGTTCGTGGCTGGATTTCTTCTTAAAGGTGCGGCTGCCCAGCGCTTTGCCGTCCATCCTTACCGGCATGAAAGTCGCCATTGCACTGTCGCTCGTGGGTGCCATCGTCGGCGAATTCGTAGCCTCGCAGCGGGGCCTAGGGTACGTGATCCTCAGTGCGCAGGGGACGTTCGATACGACGCGTGTGTTCGCGGCTGTGCTGTTGCTTGCATTACTCGGACTTGTGCTCTATGGGATACTGGCTTGGGCGGAGCGCAAAGCAACGCCGTGGCGGGTGACCCACTGAGCTGGGAGATCCTTAGGACAAAAAAACCGACCAACAAGGCGTGGACTTCTACGACTACAGGCCACCGTCGACCTTCAGCTGGTGCGGCCTCTGAGCGCAGACGCAGTGGTAGCTTCGGCTCATGCTCATAATGACCGCCATGAACACTTAACCCAGCACTTCGACGTGGGCATCAAAGAGCTCCATTGAGCAGCGACTGGAGTCGCCGTCCATCTTCGCCGGCTCATCCCTCGTAACCGTATTCACACGTATGCGCGAGAAATGGAAGGTGAACCGGTCATGCGCCACCGATTCACGGGCGCGCAGCATCGCGGGGATCGCGGACTCCATGGTGGTGTTGTCGCTGGGCACATCTGGCCAATTTTGAAGTTCTTCATTTCTGCATCCGATGCTCGGGCTCTAACGGTTGCAATTGCATGGGCGGCGCCGACTCGTACGGGTTATCGGGGCTTTGGCCGCCTTGGACTTCAATCTTGATGGTGGAAGGGTCAACCTGGGTCGCTGTGCCCTTGTAGTGCATCACCATCTGCGGGAAGGCCATGACAACTGCCACCATTGCCACTTGAATGACGATAAAGGGAATGGCGCCCCGGTAGATTTGCGTGGTGGTTATTTTGGCAATGGTCTTTCCCGTGACAGCATCCTTGTAGTCGTCATGCGCCGCCACCGAACGAAGGTAGAAAAGCGCCAGGCCGAAGGGCGGGTGCATGAACGAGGTCTGCATGTTGACCGCCATCAGGATGCCGAACCATACCAAGTCGATACCCAACTTGTCTGCCACTGGCCCCAGCAGCGGGATCACGATGAACGCCAGTTCGAAGAAGTCTAAGAAGAAGGCAGCGATGAAGATGAAGATGCTGGAAAAGATCAAGAAGCCGTAGATCCCGCCGGGCAGGTCAGTGAGCAGGTGCTCGACCCAGAGGTCGCCATTTATGGCGCGGAAGGTCAGCGAGAACACCGTAGAGCCGATCAGGATGAACATCGCGAAGCAGGTTAGGCGCGTGGTGGAATCCATTGCTTGGCGCAGCAGGCTAAGGGTCATTCGCTTTCGGATCAGCGCCAGCACCAGGGCACCGGCGGCGCCCATGGCGCCGCCTTCCGTAGGCGTCGCCAGCCCGATGTAAATTGTGCCGAGCACCAGAAAAACGAGGAATAGCGGCGGAAACATGACGAACGTCACCCGCTCCGCCATGCTCGACAGCAGCCCCAGCCGTAATATGTAGTTGATGCTGGCGATGACGAAGGCGATGACGCCCCAGGAAAGCACGCCGAGCACGATCCTCTCGTCGATTGGCGAGGCGCTCGCAGTGATGTAGCCTTCGGCCAGCATGGCGATGACGACGGAGACGACCATGAGCACCACTAGCGAATGCAGGCCGCTGGAACCATCGGGCTCGCGCAGCTTGCGCGCCTCCGGCGGGAGCGCCGGCACCAGATTTGGCCGAAACAAGGCGATGCCCCCGACATAGAGGATGTAGAGGCCAGTCAGGATCAGGCCCGGGACCAAGGCGGCCCGGTACATGTCGCCCACCGAGCGTCCGAGCTGGTCAGCCAGCACGATCAGCGTTAGCGATGGCGGGATGATCTGCGATAGCGTGCCGGAGGCAGCGATGACGCCGGTGGCCACTCGGCGATCATAGCCGTAGCGCAGCATGATGGGCAGCGAGATAAGACCCATCGAGATCACTGAGGCCGACACGACGCCGGTGGTCGCCGCCATCAGCGCGCCAACGAAGACCACTGCGATTGCCAGCCCGCCGCGAACCGGCCCGAACAGCTGGCCGACGGTTTCGAGCAGGTCCTCTGCCATCCCGGAGCGCTCGAGGATGAGGCCCATGAAAGTGAAGAACGGTAACGCCAGCAGCGTGTCATTCGTCATGACTCCGAACACGCGCTGCGGCAGTGCCTGGAATAGGGCCGGCGTGAGCAGCCCCAGCCAGATCCCGATTAAGGCGAACAGCATCCCGTTCGCTGCCAGAGTGAAGGCCACTGGAAACCCAAGCAGCAACATCGCGATCAGCGCCACGAACATCAGCGGCGCTAGGTTCTGTGCAAGCAGCTCCATCAGGGCGTGCGTCCTTTGGCAGCTGGCGCCATCGCGGTGCCATCTGCTTCCGCGGCCAGTCGGGCGCGCAGTTCATCGGCCAAGGCCTCTTCCTCGCTGATGCCAGAATCGCGCTTCATCGGGTCCGGCCCGCGGCTCTGGAGGTAGGAGAGGCACTTGATGACGTGTGAAACGCCGGCCGCTATCAGTAGGCAGAAACCCACCGGCACCAGTAACTTGGCCGGCCAGCGGATCAGGCCGCCTGAATTGGACGACATCTCCTGCGTTTGCCAGGACTCCCAGAACATGGGCCAGCCCAGCACCATGATCATCAGCGCGGCGGGGAATAGGAAAAAAAGCATGCCGAACACCTCTATCTTGATCTGCGTGCGCTTGGTCAGCCGCTGCGACAACACGTCGACGCGCACGTGCCCGTTCTTCAGCAGCGTGTAGCCGGAACTCAGGAGAAACAATCCCCCGAACAGGTACCACTGTAGTTCCAGCCAAGCATTGGAGCCCAGGTTCATAAACTTCCGGCCGACTGCATTCAACACGCTCACAATCACCACCAGCAGTATTGCCCAGGACACTAACCTGCCGATGCGTTCGTTGATGGCGTCGATCCAGCGTGAAATCTTCAGCAGGAAGTCCACGGAGATCCTTTCCATTTCAAATGTCGCTCCCGCACCTGCGGCGTGGGCTCTGAGTCACGCCACATAGTCAGTCGCGTCTCCCGAACCAGCCACGCACCTGGGTGCGCAGCACGCCCCACACCATAGCCATGATCGAAAAAGGGCGGGGCACCGCTCCAGCTTCAGCAATGTGCCCGCCGAGACGCAGCGTGACCTCCCGGCCGAAGTCTGCCACCATGCGTCGCACGAAGTCCTTCACCAAGCCGGAGCGCGAGAACTGCGCGAGAGGACCTTGGAGTGCATAGGCCATGCTCACATTCACGCGGGTACTTGCATCGCCCAGGCTCTGCAGCGAATAGGCAATATCACCCTGCGCTCGAGATTGACTCAGGGTGTCTTGCCCAGCGCCGCGAAGGACAGCGCGCTTGGCCGTATCATTGCGCTCGAGGCGTGCTGCGCCGTTGAAGGCCGCTGACATCGGGCCGAACTTGACCGTGATGCGGCCCTTGACCCTGTCGTCATCTTGCGATTCGATGGTCGCGCCCGGCAGGCAGCCCGCGACGGCCGGCAGGTCGCCCATGAAATGCCAAACCTGCTCCAGAGGGTAAGGCACGTCAAAAGACGCTTCGATAGTGTTCCCTTTCGCCCTCGTGCGTAGGTCGGCATCAGTAGTAGCTTGCGCGGTCGATTCGGTGGTGGTCGGCTTGTCTACCATCTGGTGGGGCGTGAGCATCGCTTCCATGGCGACCGGCGCTCCCGAGGACTGAGCCTGCTGCTCTGCAGGTGCGCCCCCCTGGTGCCCTTGGGCAGGGATGGAAAGTCGGTTCAGCGGGCGTGTGAGCGGAACGCGCAGCGCCTGACGCAACTGCTGAACCTGAGTATCGGGCTTCTCGCGCTGCTGTTGCAACACGTCGAGCACGGCATCGACGATGCCGAGGTAGCCGGTGCAGCGGCAGAGGTTTCCGGCGAGTTCCAGGCGCACGCGGGCTTCGTCGGCTTCAGGCACGCGAAGCACTATGTCGCGGGCCGTCGCCAGCATGCCAGGCGTGCAGAAGCCGCACTGCAGTGCGTGGTGGCGCGTGAAGGCCGGCCGCAGCATTTGCATCACGGGGTCCTCGTCATAGCCCTCGATCGTCCTCACGTCGCTCCCCTCGCAGGCGACGGCGAAGGTAATGCATGAGCGGGCCGGTACGCCATCGAGCAGCACCGTACAGGCACCGCAGACGCCGTGCTCGCAGCCGAGGTGGGTGCCCGTGAGACGAAGGTTATCGCGAAGGAAGTCGCCGAGATGTGTTCTCGGCTCGACGTCGGCGCTCACAGCGCGGCCGTTCACCTGGATGGCGAAGGAATTCAATTTCGGACTCCGTGGGAGTAGACCTCGATTACGCCGGCTTTCTCGAGCGCCCGCCCTACGCACGCCGTGAACAGCTGGAGATCAATCGCGTCGTGCTCCGGCAGGGCGGCAGCGACGGCCGCGCGCAGCTGAGCCCGGCTGGCAGCGCCGGCGCCCTGCTCAAGCACGGCAGCGGCCAGTTGCTTTAGCAGGATCGGCGGGCCGTCGACGGCTCCGAGCACGATGCGGGCGGTGCCGCGCGAGGCATCGAAGTAGGCGGCCGCGCTGGCCTCAGCGAATTCACCGGGCTTGCGGCATAACTTGTGGTAGCCCCAGCGCGTCGAGGGAGTGTGGCGCGGCACGTCGATGCCGACAATCAGCTCGTCTGCCTTCATCACAGTCGTGTACGCGCCCAGCATGAACCCGTCGGATCCGACGGTCCGTGCGCCACGCTGTGACTGTAGCCGGATTCGCGCCCCCAGTGCGGGGAGGGCGACCACCCAGTCAGCGGCAGGGTCGGCATGCGCCAGGCTGCCGCCCAGCGTGCCTCGGGTACGCACAGCGCGGTAGGCGATGCAGGCGGCGACACCCTGCATCGGATGCCCCCGTAGCGGCTCGTGCACGCCGTCCTCAATCTCGGCGTGTGTCACGGCGGCGCCGATTTCCGTCCACTCTCCTGCTGCGCGGACCGTGCGCAGACCGGGGATGTTGACGACGTCCACTACCTGCGCCGGCCGAGCAAGCCGCAGGTTGAGCATGGGGCCTAGCGACTGGCCGCCGCTCATGGCCTTGGCGGCGCCGTCCCCGGTCGCGAGCGCCTGAAGCGCCTCGTCCATTTGGATGACTCGCAGGTATGCAAATCTCGCAGCCTTCACCTGGCGCCTTCCCGAGCAAGGTTTACCTTCTCGAGCGCCTTAAGTAGGCGTCGTGGAGTCAGCGGTGTCAGCAGTAATTCGGCGGCGCCTGTGCCTTGCAACGCGTCGTTGACGGCGTTGAAGATCACCGCCGGCGGCGCGATCGCGCCGCCTTCGCCCATGCCCTTGGCTCCGAACTCAGTGTGAGGCGACGGTGTTTCGAAATGCTCGATGCGGATCCGAGGAACTTCGGTAGCGCCGGGCAAGATATAGTCGGCCAGCGTGGATGCCAGCGGCTGTCCTTGGTCATCGTAGGGCGTCTCCTCGTACATCGCGGTGCCGATGCCCTGCGCGATGCCGCCGATGGTCTGACCCTCGACGATCATC
>JBIKHX010000101.1:0-6881 GCA_044361945.1 Polaromonas sp.
CCGCCCAGATTTTGCTGAGCTATTTTGAGCCGGACGGCTGGGGTCACATGCCCGCCACGGCGGCGCGCTTCAAGCAAGCCGTGCCCTTTCTTTGGGTCATTGGCAACACCGACCCGCTGTTTGCAGCGGGTGAAAATTTCGCCTACGCCAAAGCGCCCCCTCACCCGCGCAGCAGCTACCTGGTGGTGACCGCCGGGCACAAAGACACACCCGAAGTGGCCACAGCCCAAATTTTGCAATGGGTGCAGCAAACCATCGCACCCTGAGGAGACCACGATGGCCTGGTTTGACGGATTTGAGCAGCGCACGTTTGAAGTCAATGGCGTACGCATTCATGCACGGTTTTCGCAGCGTGTGCCGGGCGAGGCTGCGAAGCCGGCGCTGCTGCTGCTGCACGGCTTCCCACAAAGTCATGTGATGTGGCAACGCGTGGCCCGCCTGCTGGCGCCGCATTTCTTTTTGGTCATGCCCGATTTGCGGGGCTATGGTGATTCGTCCAAACAAGCCGGCCTGAGCGACCACAGCAATTACAGCAAGCGTCAGCTGGCGCACGACGCGGTGGCGGTGATGGATGCGCTGGGCGTGCCCGTCTTTGGCGTCTGCGGCCATGACAGAGGTGGCCGCGTGGCGCACCGGCTGGCGCTGGACCATGCGCCGCGTGTGACGCGGCTGTGCGTGATCGACATCGCGCCCACGCTGGACATGTACGAAGGCCGCAGCCTGCGCGTGCCCTACATGGAATTTGCCCGCGCTTATTACCACTGGTTTCACATGCTGCAGCCATCGCCGGTGCCCGAGATCATGATGGGCGCCAAGCACCCCGAAACCGCCAAGGCCTATTTGCACGCCAAGCTCGGCGGCTGGGGCAGTCAGGGCCTGGGCTACATCGAGCCGCAGGCATTGGCCGACTACGAGCGCTGCTTTTGCACGCTAGAGGCGATTCACGCCGCCTGCGAAGACTACCGCGCCAGCGCCGGCATCGACCTCGAACACGACCGCGACAGCCGCGCGCGCAGCGAGCAGATTCGCTGCGACCTGCTGGTGCTGTGGGGCGAGCGCGGCGTGGTGCACCGCATGTTTGATCCACTGGCACTGTGGCGTGCTCAGTGCAGCGGCGCTGTCTCAGGCCAGACTGTGCCGGCAGGTCACTTCATTCCGGAAGAGCTGCCTGAGGCCACGGCGGCGGAATTACGGGCGTTTTTCAGCTGAGGGCGCGGGGTTCAGCCTGCGCCGTGGCACTTCTTGTATTTCTTACCGCTGCCGCAAGGGCATTCGTCGTTGCGCCCGGGGGCGGGCTCTTTGCGCACGGTGTCTACGCGCGGGCCCAGGGTGCGCCAGAGTTCGCGCAGGTCATACACCGCCCAGATGGCGTCGCCAAAAGCGCTCAGACGGGCCACGCTGGTACTGGGCGGGCCGTCCTCCATCAGCGGTGAAACTTCGGGCTGGCCTTCGTCGTCTTCGGTGATGGCAACCACCGCCTGGAGCGCGTCATCCAGCCATTTGGCGGCGTCCTTGTCGCGCGGGGCGGCCCAATCTTCGGGCCAGCTTTCCACTGCAAACATGAAGCCCAGCGCCCAAACCTGCGCAAAGGCCGGCAAGTCCTCGGTCTTGAAGTTGGCTTGTTCTTCGGGCGGCAACTCAGCCACGGCGGCGCGTACGTCCATCACCTCGGGGTGGTAGCAGTCGTCGTCTTCCAGCGTTTTGCACTCGGCGTCCAGCGCGGCGGACACCTCGGCCCAGCGGGCGTTCCACAGCGCCATGAAGCGCTCGCGTTGCGTGTCGCCGGCAAAAGAGCCTTCGGCATCGCTATCGCTGTCCAGGGCTTCACCATCGCCCAGGCCCAGCAGCACAGGCAGGTATTCGCTGGCCGGCATGGGCCGACGGCCGCAGATCAGGGCGGCCATGAAGCCTTCACAAAACTCCCACTGCGGCGTTTCGTCGTAGCGCGTGCGCAGCTCGTCGAGGATGGCGTCCAGCTCGTCAAACACCTCCGGGGGCAGGAAGTCGGCGGCGTTCGGGTTAGTGGGGGCGGTTGGGTCGGGCATGGGCTGCGGCGCTTCAAAGTGTGTGAAACAAGGCTACGGCTGAGCCTCTTATGGTAGAAAGTGTATCTGCCACCCGGCTCAGGCCCTTGTTTTCCCTCACGAAAGCTGCGCATGCAACGCATTTTGACTTTTGCCAAGAAGCTACCCTGGGCGGCAATCCGTACGCAGTTGGGTCGAATTGGCCTGGCCATGCAGTGGCTCAGCGCCCGCTTGCCGTCCCGCTACGGCTTTTGGGTGGCCTGCATGTTGGGGGTGCTGCTGGCTTTGTTCACGCTGGTCGGCTTTGGCGTGGGTCTGCTAGCTTTGCTGGTATGTCTGAGCCTGGTAGCCGTGGGCGTGCAGGATGTACGACAAACCCGGCACGCGATATTGCGCAACTACCCGGTGATCGGGCACATGCGGTTTTTGCTGGAATACATTCGCCCTGAAATTCGCCAGTACTTCATTGAAAGCGACAGCGAGGCTGCACCTTTTTCCCGAGCGCAGCGCTCGCTGGTGTACCAGCGCTCCAAGACCCAGCCGGACAACCACCCCTTTGGCACGCACCTGGATGTCGGGCGCCAGGGCTATGAGTGGATCAACCATTCCATGCAGCCGAGCACGCTGGAATCGTCTGACTTTCGCGTTTGGATAGGCGGCACGCCAGACGCCCCCTCTGACTCGCGCTCGCCTTGCACACAGCCTTATGCGGCCAGCATCTTCAACATCTCGGCCATGAGTTTTGGCTCTTTGTCTGCCAATGCCATTTTGGCCTTGAATGCCGGCGCCAAGCGCGGCGGTTTTGCCCATGACACGGGCGAGGGCTCGATCTCGGAGCATCACCGCACGAATGGTGGTGACCTGATCTGGGAGATCGGCTCTGGCTACTTTGGCTGTCGCAACCCGGACGGCAGCTTCAATGCCGACTTCTTTGAGGTCAATGCGCGCGATGAGCAGGTCAAGATGATCGAGATCAAGCTCAGCCAGGGCGCCAAGCCGGGCCACGGCGGCATTTTGCCGGCCTCTAAAGTGACGCCGGAAATCTCGGCTGCCCGTGGCGTACCCATGGGCCAGGACTGCGTCTCGCCGTCGCGGCACAGCGCTTTTTCAAGCCCGGTCGAGATGCTGGAATTCATCGCCGAGTTGCGCAAGCTCAGCGGCGGCAAGCCGGTCGGCTTCAAGTTTTGCCTGGGCCATGCCTGGGAGTGGTTTGCCATCGTCAAGGCGATGCTGCAAACCGGCATCACGCCGGACTTCATCGTGGTCGATGGCGCCGAAGGCGGCACCGGGGCGGCACCGGTGGAGTTCAGCGACCACGTGGGCGCGCCCATGCAGGAAGGCCTGGCACTGGTGCACAACACCCTGATTGGCGTGGGCTTGCGCGATCGCATCAAGCTCGGCTGCGCAGGCAAGGTGATCAGCGCTTTTGACATTGCCCGCATGATGGCCTTGGGCGCCGACTGGGTGAACGCCGCTCGCGGATTTATGTTTGCACTGGGTTGTATCCAGGCGCAAAGCTGCCACACCGGCAATTGCCCGACCGGCGTGACCACGCAAGACCCCTTGCGCCAGAAGGCCCTGGTGGTCAGCAACAAAACTGAGCGGGTCTGGCTGTTTCACAAAAGCACGCTGCATGCGCTCATGGAGCTGGTGCAGGCGGCCGGCTTACAGCATCCGAACGAGCTGACGGCGCGGCACATCATGCGGCGCGTCAGCGACACCGAGGTGCGTATGCTGTCGCAATTGCTGATGCATGTGGAGCCCGGCGCCCTGCTGCAAGACAAGCTGGACGCGCTGCCGGATGTGTTCAAAACGCATTGGCCGGCAGCCAGCGCAGACAGCTTTAGCGCCGCCTGAAAATCCGGCGCAAATTGAAGGGCCGCGTTAAAGCGTCTTTTGCACGCGCACACCCAGCGCCAGCAGTCTTTTTTGCATGGACGTGACCGCTTTGTCTTTCGACAGCAAGGTGCTGCGCTGCGCGACCGCCAGATCAATAAACATCTGGTCATCGGCGTCGCTGCAAGTCACAGGCGCTTTGGCCGGGACCGGCAGCAGCCGGGCGTGCGCATCAAAGTGCGCCAGCACATCAGCCGCACTGAGCTGGTAAAAAACCAGGCGCGGCACGATCTGCGGATAGCCCAGCACGCGCTCGAGTTCGACGCGCATGGGCGGCGTGGCAATCCAGTCCCAGTGACCCGCGGCCAGACCGTCGCGCACCGGCTGCGCAGCATCGTCGTTGAACACAAAGACGTCGAGCACGATGTTGGTGTCCAGCACCAATGCCGGTAACAGAGGCGGCACCGGGGGCAAGGCGGTTGCGCTCACTGCGCGGCGGGGCCGGCGGGGTCAGTTGCAACCGGTTTGCCACGCGCAGAACCGGCCACCATGTCAAAGCGAAACAAGCGGCATTCGATCGGGCCGTTCCACATGGGTACGCGGCGCGACTCTTTCAAGCGCATCTTGCCGGGCAGCTTGAAATCCGGCGTGAGAATGTGCGCGGTCCAGCCGGCGTAGTTTTTCTTCCAGTGTGCGGCGAGCTGCGGAAAGAAGTCCGAGGCCTCGTCACCACTGGCGTTGTGCGCCTGCTCGCGGCCCGGGTTGGCCGAGCGGTCACGTGATGGCGCAAACTGCGAGCGCTCCTGAGCCTGCGACTCACGCGCGCTGGGCAAGGGCCGCCCAAAGTCGTCGATGCCCTGGCGCCTATCGTCACGCGCTTGCGTTGCGCTGATGCCAGCCACACCGGCCACGTCAATGCGCTCGCCATAAGGCGGGTTGACCAGCATCAGGCCCGACGGCGCGGGCGGCATGCGCTGCAGCGCGTCGCCGCCGCGCAGTTCAACGGCGTGCGCCACACCCGCGCGCTCGGCGTTGCGCTCGGCAAAGTCGACCATGCGAAAAGCTACATCGCTGCCGAACACCGGCGCCATGGGCGCGGTAACGGCGGCTTGCGCCTGGCCGAGCAGGCCTTCCCACACGTGCGGCTGAAAGGGCAAATACTTTTGAAAGGCAAAGCGCCGGTTCAGGCCGGGCGCGATGTGGCAGGCGATCTGCGCCGCCTCGATGGCGATGGTGCCCGAGCCGCAGCAGGGGTCGTACAGCGGCACGCCTTGTTCACACAAACCGCCCTCGCCGCTCCAGCCACTGGCGGCTAGCATGGCAGCGGCCAGGGTTTCTTTGAGCGGTGCGTCGCCCTTGTCTTCGCGCCAGCCGCGCTTGAACAGCGGCTCGCCCGAGGTGTCGATGTAGATGGTGACGGTGTCGGTGGTCAGGTGTGCGTAGATGCGCACATCGGGCCAGCGCGTGTCCACGTCGGGGCGCACGTCGAATTTGTCCCTGAAGCGATCCGCCACCGCATCCTTGATCTTGAGCGCGGCAAAGTTCAGGCTGTTCAGCGGACTGTGCTGCGCTGTGATCTCAACCTTGAAAGTCTGCTTAGGCGTGAACCAAATTTCCCAGGCCACGTTGCTGGCGGCGCGGTAGAGGTCTTGCTCACTGCGGTAGTCGGCGTGCTGTAACTCGATCAGCACGCGCTGCGCCAGGCGGCTGTGCAAATTGAGCTGCTGCGCGTCGCGCCACGAGCCCTGCAGCTGCACACCGGCGCGCCAGGAGATGCCGGCAATGCCGGTGATGTGGTGTACCTCGGCGGCGAGCAGTTCTTCAACCCCCGCAGCGCAGGGAAGGAAGAGTTGGAGTTGGTTCATCTAGAGCGTTTTTCGCAGGTTGGCAGGGGCGATGCGCAGCGCTTCGCGGTACTTGGCCACCGTGCGGCGTGCGCATTCAATGCCCTGCTCTTTGAGCATTTCGGAAATCTGGTTGTCACTGAGCGGCTTGGCCGCGCTTTCAGAGGCAACGAACTGCTTGATCAGCGCGCGCACCGCCGTGCTCGATGCGTTGCCGCCGGCCTCGGTGCCAAGCGCCGAGCCGAAGAAATACTTCAGCTCGAAGGTGCCGTAAGGCGTGCTCATGTACTTGGCCGTGGTCACGCGCGAAATGGTGGACTCGTGCAGGCCCAGCTCATCGGCAATTTCGCGCAGCACCAGCGGTCGCATGGCCAGCTCGCCGTGCGCAAAAAAAGCCTTTTGGCGCTCGACGATGGCAGTGGACACGCGCAAGATGGTGTCAAAACGCTGCTGAATATTCTTGATGAACCAGCGCGCCTCTTGCAGCCGTTGCTGCAGCGCCGCACCGCCCTGGCCTTTGTGTTGCTTGAGCGCGTTGGCATAAATATCGTGCACGCGCAGCTTGGGCATGACCTCGCCGTTGAGCGAGACCTTGAAGCCGCGCCCGGCTTTGATCACCAGCACGTCGGGCACCACCACGTTACGCTCGACATTCACAAAGCGCCGGCCCGGTTTGGGGTCGAGCCGGCCGATCAGGCCGATGGCCAACTTGATGGCGCTGTCAGAAAATCCGCACAGCTGTGTAAGGCGCTTAACGTCACGTTTTGCCAGCAACTCCATTGGCTGCTGGCAGATGGCCATGGCGGCGCGCGTTTCTTCGGTGTTCTTGCAGTCCAACAGTTGCAGGCTCAAACACTCGGCCAGGTTGCGTGCGCCCACGCCTGCCGGCTCCATGTGATGCAACAGTTTGAGCGCGACCGAAAAATGATGTTCGAGCTCTTCGGCCTGCTCCAGATCTTCACCGGCCAGGCCAGCAGCCAGCGAAGCCAAGGTGTCTTCAAGATAGCCGTCGTCGTTGAGTGACTCGATTAAAAAGTGCAGCGCAGCGCGGTCTTCTTCAGACAGGCGCAAGCCGAGCGCCTGCCGGTGCAAATGATCTTGCAGCGATTCCTGGTTACGCGCCAGCTCGGCGGCGTCCACATCTTCACCGTCGTCATTGTTGTTTTTGCGGGCAGGC